>CAIKJM010000231.1 GCA_903827735.1 uncultured Rhodanobacter sp.
CGGTGAGACTTCATTCAGGAAACTCGTGCGTCTATCAAACACATACACGCCGAGATAATCCATATCTGACCTCTGCACCGCGCCTCAAACCAATTAGCCTCAATTCGTTCAAGCGAGAGAATTGAACGTCAGCTCCGTTCTCATGAGCTTAATATTCCAGTCACCTCGTCTTTACAATGTGAAGAGGGTGACGAAGCCATGTAAGAAATGGGCTGGCATCGCCAATTGGAGCTTGGGCCTTTAAAGAAATTTAAGGTTGCGCTCGCCGTAGCCTTGGATCGAACGCTTCAATAGCTCTGTCCGCCTACCGCCTGGCGCCTTGAGGGCTGCTGCTCAAGGCAAGTTACCGTGGAAGTCCCCGGGAGCGGCCAGCATCAAGACGGTGTACCGCCCGTTTGCTTGACCTATCCGCCCTCGCCTCTGACAATCGAGGCAGAAACCCAAAAGGGAGTAGTTCCCGCCGAAGTTCCTTTTCGTCGGTGCCGTGATCGTCAACACGGGCGACGCCTCGCCCCGGTCACTGCGGCAATCATGCGAACAAGACTTTTGCGTCGAAAACGAGCCAAGCGCACTCGTTGTCGACGCATTGTCTGACGCGCGTGGAAAACGGAATGGAACTACTCAACGCGGACTTTTTCTCCGGCCTGGTGGCCATCATTCTGCTAGATCTCGTGCTTGCCGGTGATAACGCGATTGTCATCGCCATGTCAGCGCGCGCCCTGCCCAAAGCCCTGCAAAGGCGTGCGGTATTCTGGGGCAGCGCTGGCGCTATCGCCGTTCGACTGCTGCTGACTGCCGTAGTCGTTTACCTACTCGAACTCCCCGGCGTGATGTTGGCCGGCGGCATGCTGCTGCTGCCGATCGCTTGGAATCTGCTAAAACAAAACACCGGCTCAGATCAGGACGTTCGCGCGGCAACGACTTTCGGGGGTGCACTGCGCACCATCATCGTGGCGGATGCCTTGATGGGAATGGATAACGTGCTGGCAATCGCCGGTGCCTCCAGGGGGCAACTCTCACTGGTGGCGCTTGGCCTGCTGATCAGCGTGCCGCTGGTGGTGTGGGGGTCGACCGTGATTCTCAAGCTTATCGAACGCTTCCCAAGCGTCGTTTATGTAGGAGCCGGTGCGATAGCGTGGACAGCCGGGCACATGCTGGCCAGGGACAGCTTGGTCTCAGACTGGTTCAATACATACAGTGGCTCGGCTTACGCCCTGCAAGCGGGTCTGGTGATAGCCATATGCGGCGGTAGCCGGCTATTGCGGCTGCGCGAGCGCCTTGCGTGATCTGACTGACAGCTCACTCGTTAAAAAAGCCGCGGCAATGAGGCCGCGGCTGGAGTATTAAATCATGCTGTCGCTAGCGTCAGCGATCCGTTATCAAAAGCGGAATTTCACGAACGCCGAGGGGCCGTGCAGCTTCAGGTCCAGGTTTGCGTTGTAGCTGTCCTGCTGATCGTTGAGCTTGATCCGGGTGTAAGCGTACTCGGCACCGATACCGACGTTTTTCCACGGATACCACTCAAGTCCGAGCGCAGCGTTATAGATATGCCCGTTGAGCTGGCCACCGTTCTTTTTGACGCCCGACGCGTCGAAGTACATGCGCCAGCTGTCGTTGAAAGCATGGCGCCATCCCAACTGCAGCAGCGGAGCGCCTGCGGTTTCGCTGTAGCTGGTAGAGGCTTCAGCGCTCTCACCGTCCAGCGTGGCGATGCCGCTGATGCCAGCATGTACGCGGTAGTAAGCGGCACCAATGCCCACGCCAAAAACATCATTACCGCTACCGAACCACCAGCGGTAGGCCGCACTGCCAAAATCGAAGTCCAGTTTGCCGCGAACGGTGGCAGCTGCGCTGTAGTCGTTGCCGCCGTAGCTGATGCTGTCGCTGAGCGTTTTGCTCTGCGTGCGGTTGATGCTGAAGTAATCGAAGGAAAACCCCTGGTGATCGCCGATCAGGAAGTCGAGTTTCACACGCGGCACAGTCTTGTGATCGTCGAAGCCGAGATTGCGCTCGAGATTCACGTCACCCTTCAGCTGACCGTTTCGATCACCTGCGCCAATCGTGGTGTCGGTGTTGGCGTAATAACCGCCCAGCGAGAGGTTGAAGCGATCAAGCGCAGGTGACACGTCAGCGAACGACGCCGAGCTGGCTAGAAGAAGCGGAATAGCCAACAGTTGGCTGCGGCGAAAACGAGGGGAAGCGGCAGTTATTGAACCCATTTTTAATTTCCGTACTGATCGGTGCTGGAAATTAAAAGTTAACCAAATGGCGGTGAAATTTCCGTCGAAAGTTATTTCGTATTCAGGGAAAAATAGTTTAGAAATTACCCGCAAAGCTGCCCGATGGCTCAGAATTTTCCATCACGGCTGTGCAATTTTCTCGAGAGCTTAGCCAGCCCAAACTCGTGATGCATAACGACGAGGGAGCCACGCGGCTCCCTCGTCAGCAGATGATGAAGAACGCTCAGCGTTTGTCGATCGGCACGTAAGACTGGTCTTCCGGCCCAACGTAGTTCGCGCTGGGGCGGATGATCTTGCCATCCTCGCGCTGCTCGATCACATGCGCGCTCCAGCCGGAGGTGCGGGCGATAACAAACAGCGGGGTGAACATCGCCGTCGGCACGCCCATCATGTGATACGCGCTGGCGGAGAACCAGTCGAGATTGGGAAACATCTTCTTGATTTCACCCATCACTTTTTCGATGCGCTCGGACACCTCGAAAAGCGTCGGGTTGCCGCCGTCCGTGCAGAGCTTGCGCGAGACTTCCTTGATGATCTCATTCCGCGGATCGGACACGGTGTAGACCGGATGACCGAAGCCGATGACGATTTCCTTGCGCTCGACGCGGGCTCGGACATCGGCCTCTGCCTCGTTCGCATTGCGATAGCGCGCGATGATCTCCATCGCCACCTCGTTGGCACCGCCGTGTTTTGGGCCACGCAGTGCGCCGATCGCGCCGGTGATAGCGGAGTACATGTCCGAACCCGTACCGGCGATCACGCGTGCGGCGAAGGTCGAGGCGTTGAACTCGTGCTCGGCGTAAAGCACCAGCGACTTGTCCAGCGCGTGCGCATGCAGGTCGCTGGGCTTCTTGCCGTGCAGCAAGTGCAGAAAGTGGGCGGCGATCGAATCGTCGTCGGTCTGCGTCTCGATGCGCTTGCCGTTGTGGCTGAAGTGGTACCAATACAGCAGCATCGAGCCCAAGCTTGCCATCAGGCGATCGGCGATCTCACGGGCGCCGGTGACGTTGTGGTCGTC
>CAIKJM010000232.1 GCA_903827735.1 uncultured Rhodanobacter sp.
ACTCACAGCAGATCACCCAGCCGATTCTACCGGCCGATCTGCTGGCGTTCACGACCGCTTACGAGATCGAGTACGGCGAGCCAGCGACCACCTGCCAACTCTACACGCTATGGCCGGGGCTCGCGACGGGGCAACTCCAGTCCATCGCGCTACCCGAAGCTGGAATCCCCAGCGGCGATTACCTGATCGCCACCGTCCAAATGACCACGATAAATGGCGTGATTATGTGGCAGTACACAGCGTTCGGCGGCGCCAACATTGGCAATGCACTGACCGCCTTGACACAATTTATTAATCGCAATCAGGCCACGCTGGCGCTCATCTCCCCGACAACCCCTATCGTTTCGCCAGTGGCCGTCGGCAACCCGATCAACCAGACGAGCAGCGGTACAGCGTTCATTCCGGTCGCGTTTCCAAATCCGGTGACACAGGGTAATCTGTTGGTCATCGTCGTGTGCGGACCGGCTGGGGTCGCGCAGACATTCTCCGACACCCTCGGCAACACATGGACGCAGGCGGTGCGCTTCGATGGCGGGACCCATTTTTCGGCAATCTTTTGGGCTATCGCTAACTCCAGCGGGGCGGACACGGTATCTAATGGCATCGGCCTGCCGGTTGCGTTCTTCGGCTTCGAGTTTCCTGGCATCTATGCCGTGTCTCCGATTGACGCGACATCCGGCGGTGCGACGGCGCAATCCGTCACGACTAACTTCCTGTACGATCTCGTCATTACGGCTTTTTCTAACTTCGGCGACGCGCCTTCCGTGACCTCGCCGGAAATAATCCTGACGAGTTTTTTAGACCCGTTGCACGGCAGCGGGCTGTCGGTGGGCAAGGACTCGCCGGCATCACCGGGGAGTTTCACGAGCTCGTTGATTTCTTCGCCAGTCGGGGACGCGTACGCTACCGTGGCGTTTCGGCCGATTCCGACTTCGCCACCCGCGCAGACCACTACCGTGCAAGCCAACCCACAGGGGACGGTGAGCCATTCGACGGGCGCCCTGACGCTCAACGAGCCGATATTCGGAAACGGGGGCGGCGATATCAAAGTCGGGACAAAGACCGGCAACACGGAGCAGGTGCAGTGCGCGAGCGGGTCAGCTGGCGCGACGGACGCACCCCTGAAGTACGACGCCAGCGGCAACGCTGTGGCGGGAGCGGTGGGGCAATTCGTCCCGACCGGCGGAACAGCGGGTCAGGTGCTGACCAAAAACAGCAGCACCGATTACGACGATAGCTGGATAACCCCGGCAACCGGCACGCACTCCGAATCACTGACGGATGGGAATTCCAATTTCATTTTTGCCATCGGCGACATTGTAACCGTCGTCGGTGTGCCCAACTGAGGAAACCATGAGCACTCTCGCATCGGTAGTTATCTACGACATCTACAGCAACCTGCCAGCGGCGGGGATTCCTGGCCGCATGTTCTATGTCAGCGGCGGGGGCACAAACGCGGGCAACGGGTACCGCGACAACGGCTCATCGTGGGACCTCGTTATCACTCCTGGCGGCGGATCTTCGCCGCTGACGACCAAGGGCGACATCTTTGGATTCGACTCAGCCGATGCGCGTATCCCAGTCGGCGTCGATGGG
>CAIKJM010000233.1 GCA_903827735.1 uncultured Rhodanobacter sp.
GTGCTTGTCTCGGTCGAGGGGGAAGGCCAGGGGCACGTTGAATTCGCGCACAAGACCGGGCCACGCCTTGTTCGCAGTCTTCCAACCGATACCGCATCGAAGGTCTTTGTTCAGAACCCGCCTGGCCCATTCGGCATCGGACTTTGCTGTGTCTGTTGATTGATCTGCGCATTCTGCGCCTGAATCTGACCCATCATCTGCGCCTGTTGTTGATCGTGTTGCTGAACGTGCTGCATTGTTTGTTGCACGCTGGGCGGAGGAATTGTTGTAATGACCCAGCACTTCCTGCACAGGTCAGGCCGCTAAGGCATACGCCTCAGCGGGTGTTTTCATCTTCAACGCCTGGTGCGGGCGCTGGTGGTTGTAGAAGTGGATCCAGTCGCCGATCGTGCGCATGGCGTGGGTCAGGCTTTCGAACCGATGACGATGCACGCACTGCTCTTTCAACGTGCGAATGACCCGCTCGACCATGCCGTTCTGCTGCGGGCAATGCGGCGTAATGAACTCTTGCTGCAGGCCATAGCTGCGGACCAGGCTGGTGTATTTCCGGCTGGTAAAAACTAAGCCGTTGTCCGATCGAAGAAGAAAGGACGTGTTCACCTTGCCCAGGGTACCGAAGCGGCTGATCAGCGCCTGCTCCAGGGCGCCGGCGGCCGTGCTGGCCTTGCCACTGCGCGACAGATGCCAGCCAAGAAGCTCGCGGGTATGGCAATCGATGACCAACGCCAAGCTGAGCCAGCCGTCCTTGCCGCCCCAGACCCGGCACAGATCCGTCGACCAGCGCTCGTCCGGCCTGCTGGCGACCGACGGCAATGCCTGGATACGTGGACGCTGACCAATGGGTCGTTTGCGCACCTGCCAGCCCTTGAGCTGGAAGATGCGCTGGACCGTGTTCTTGTTCATGCCAAGCAGGCCGGCGACAGTACGGTAGCCAAAGGACGGCTCCGCTTCGATAAGGGCTTTCACCGGCACCGAGAGCGCCTCGTGCACCTTCGGTGATGCCTTGGTCGAGCGGTAATAGACCGTCCGGCGCGCCACGCCAAACCAGTGGCACAGCTGGGCCATGGAGACATCGAAGCCATCGGCACGCAGCCCCTGCTGAAGTGAGACCATCAGGTCTCGTCCTTGCCCAGCAGGGAGTTCAATTTTTTTCTGGCGCGCAGCTCCAGCATGGCCTCGCCATAGGCTTCCTGAAGGTCCTTCAACTGCCGCTCGTACTGCTCGCGGACGTCTTCCGGCTTAGCACGCAGGGCATTCTCCATGCCGCGCTTCGCATCCTCGACCCAGCCCTCGATCTCAGAAGGCGGGAGGTCGAACTGACGACTGGCTTCCGATATCGACGTCTTACCTTGAATCACTTCAAGGACCAACGCCGACTTCCGACGGGCGGTCCAGCGTTTGATTTCTTCTTCCATCACGATGCTCATGGGGGTGCTCCCTTGGGAAAGTAACACCTGAGCAGGATTTCAGTGGGTCATTACATTGCTGATGACGTTGTGGCGAAGTAAGCCATCGCTGCCAGTGATCGTTGCACTTCGACCAGGGCTCACGTAGGGAGGTGATGACGGCAACGCCTCTGTCACACGGCTTGCAGCCAAGCATGATTCGAAGTGGCAACTACTGAGTAATGTCGTCGTCGAATCGTTCTTCAGCAGCCTGAAGAAGGGTCGTATCCGTAAACGTGTATATAAAGCCAGCGATCTGACTTGGGTGGATGTCTTCGACTACATCGAGGTCTTTTACAATCGGACCAGCCGACATGGCCATCCAGGCGGCAGCCCCGAAGACTTTGAATAGGCCTCAACGTGAGGTAGGAAAGTGTTTAATTTCAGGGATAGTCTTATCAATGGACTTTGCGATGTGACCTCAAAACTCGAAAC
>CAIKJM010000234.1 GCA_903827735.1 uncultured Rhodanobacter sp.
CGCGTACTTCAATATCGGCCACCTTGTTTGGCAGGGTGAAGTCAAAGCTCGTGAGAATACCATTGCTGGCATCGGCAACTTTCACATCGACGCTCTTTGCAACAGTCGCACCTTGGCCATAACCAACATCGACGACCAGCGGCGCGGCCGGCTGGCTGCCCTCGAATTCACCGTAGACAGTGACTTTATAATTGCCTGCGGCCATCGCCGCATAAGGTCCAAACATGAGCTGACCGGAGGCTCCGGTGGATTCCAGCCCCTTGCCTGCCACGACGTGTCCCACCAGGGTTGGCGTTTTGCCGTCCTCGGTTTTCACATCCAGCACTACGGTTCCCGAGGGGCGGGTGCTGGCCGCGGAGTCATCTGGCGATGCACTGCTGTTGTTCGACGGTTCACCGCAGGCGGCCAGTACCAGCAGGGCGGCAAGAACAGCGGTGCAATAGATCTTGTTCATGGAATATCTCCGGGGATCAGTGGGTCTTCAATATATCGGTAAGGGGTAGTGACATTCGGTGCGTTGCCGGTTCTGCACGGGCCGGATCTCGTTGAATCCAGCGCAGCGAGAGACGGCTGACGGCCAGTCCTAGCAGGCGGGTATCGGCAGACAGCTTCAGCGCGCTGGGAGAGATGCTCTGCTCCTGCACAAGGATAATTTCAAGCTCGCCGCTATCGCCGATCGTATCTGCAGCAACCAGCCATTGGAGCGCCTTTACCTCTACCGCATGCTGTTTGACGCGTTGGGTCCACTCATCCAGCAGACGACCGTTGGCGTAGATGCTGAAGCTCTGACTGGGATACGAATCGGATACGAAGGCATTGGCTATCAGTTTGATCTGCAAGTCGCACTGCGCGGGCACATCCAGCAGACGTAGCTGAAGTCTCGGGCGCCGTGCAAGCGTCCAACGGCCCCACGGTTCAGGCTGTCCCCAGTCGATGAAGCGAACTGTTCCGGGCTGCGTCATAAGAGGGACAATCTCCAGCCCCTCCGGTGGTACGGCAATGCCGGGCGCTCGAGCGCTCATCCACGAAGCCAGCCAGCCGTGCGCCTCGTCGGATTGCAGCATGCCAGCCAGGTGGTGTGCGCTCTGCTTCCAGCTCAGCCAGAGCATGCCAGCGGAATCGGGCGCATTACCGGCTGCGCTTTCCGCGAACCACGCGCTGATCGCATCGGCCAGGCCCTGCGCGTCTGACGCCTGGAAGTACGTGGCATGCGAACCGGCAATTTCGCGAAAAACGGGAAGATCGCGGGCGATGATTGGGATGCCTTGCTGTGCCGCTTCTATCAGCGGCAGACCGAAGCCCTCGCCCTCCGAAGCAACTAGCAGCACCTTGGCTACTTTGTAAAACTGTTTGAGTAGGGCGTCACTGATGCCGGCTTGCCAGAACAAGTGGACGCCTGATTGCGGATGCTGCGACAGACGCTGCCCAAGAGCATCCATCATCCAGCCCTGCTTACCCACGATAACCAGGTTGATGTGATGTCCATGGGTCCACAACACATCGAACGCATCAAGCACCTGCTGATGGCCTTTTCTCGGCTCGATGGTGCCCACGATCAGTACCGTGGGACGATTTGCAAGGCGCCCCAGCAAGTCTTCTTCTTCAAGCGAAAGCTGCGACATGGCAATGTCGCCATCCAGATCGGCACCGATATGCGAATAGCCGAGTGCAAGCGGCCGCTCGCGCGAAACCGGATGAGCGTCCAGCCAGAGTCGCAGCTCGTCGGCTACCGTTTCACTGATGCAGATAAGGCCGTCCGCGCAGGTGGCGATACTGCTGAGCCAGCGTGCGTGCATGCGGTCCATGCCACCGGGGAAAAATCGCGGCTGCAGCACGGGTAGCAGATCGTAGACCATGAAATACACCGCAGCACCGCGATTGCGCCAGGACTGGAAGAGCGCAACCTGCTCCGGCACCCTGTCGGCGACCCAGTCAAGACCGAGAAAGATATCGCCGGCAATGGGATCCACTGCCTCGGGCACGTTATCCAGTGCAGGCAAACCCAGGAGGCTCGTGGCGAAGTCATACGCATGCATGTAATGGCCGTTCACCAGGCGCACGGGCTCTACCCGGAAGCCGGCGGGCGGGTGCTTCATCAACTCGCGTGCGAGGTTGCGGGTGACGCGCTCGATCCCAGTCTTCAGATCATTGCCCGACACAGCGGTTACGTCGACCAACAGGCAAGGCAGATGCATGGGTTTGCGATTGCGGACCAGAGCCGAAGACACCTGCCACAAATCAGCAGGCTGCGGTTTCGCCTCGGCAATGGCGGCAAGCGCGTCGATAAGCTCTCCTTCGCCAGCCAGAGGATGATTGACAGCGAAGTCTTCAATGGTGTCGCGGTAGGCTGCAGCGACCTTGGGCACCGCATGCCGATCAGCAATCACGGCGCGCGCCTTCTGACCGATACGTTTTCTCGATGCCTCGGACGCAGCGGCATTTTCCAGCGCTTCGATGAGGTCAGCGTCAGTAAACGCGTCAGCGATCCTGATGACGCAGTCGTCGGGTAGCTCATTGAAGGTGGCATGCGCATTGACAATTAGCGGCAACCCGTAGCCAAGACAATCAAACACGGCCGCCGAAGTTTCGCCGCGCGATTCAGTGCGCAACTGTACCGCAACGTCCGCGGCGGCCAGCCACGTTCTGTAGACCTCATCGGTGGCGAATCCCGTGATATCGATCGTCGAGGGTGCATGCGCGTCAACGATACGCTGCGTGAGAGCCTGGCCGTATTCACCGCCGTGATTTTCACCGACAAAAACCAGTCGGCAGCCCACACGCACCGATAGCGTAGAAGCCAGCCAGGCCTCAAGCAGACGGTGGTTGAGTTTAGTCGGCGCTAGCATGCCAAACGAGCAGACAATGAAAGCTTCCATCGGCAAACCAAGCCGCGTGCGCGCTGCTGCCTTATCGACCACATGTTGCTTCTTCGGAAACGCGATCGGGCGCATCCACGATGCCGCGTAGTTGCCAAAAAATGTCCGTGCCTGATCGACCGAGTACCGAGAGTGAACGATGATGCCCACGGACGACTCCACGATCTCCAACACACTCGGGTACCTGCGCATGCTCTCCTCACGACCTAGTTCATGGTCGTCCATCAATGCGCGGTAGCCGTGCGACCGATAAAGGCGCACCGAATAATCCTTGGGCACACCG
>CAIKJM010000235.1 GCA_903827735.1 uncultured Rhodanobacter sp.
CGATCGAACGGCCGGCATCAACAAACCTGCTTGCAACTGCAAAATTGAGTGCTGCTTTCAAAGAAGAGAGATTCCGGTTGGCGCTAGAAGGCTTCATATCAAGCTTTGATCTCCAGCTCTTGATATGGTCTGACCGAAGATGCTCCAGCTTTATAGATCCGATCACGTCGCCGTATATAGTCCGCTTGAATCTGTTATTCGCATCGTTAGCGTTAGCTTCACCAACCTCTCGGCGACGATCCTCCACATATTTGCGGCAGGCTTCGCTAAGGGTGCGTACTGAGGAAGAATCTATTCCCGCCTGCAACGATGACGCCCACGCTACCGCTAACTTTTTCGCGGAGTCGTAGTCCAGCCCACCTTCATCCCCAAGACTTCGGTAAGTCTGTTTACCGTTGTCCAACCGAAACCTCGCGATCCAACTTCCACCAAGTGCGAGTTTCCGGAACCCCAAAAACAGCCCCCTTTTCAAGGGCGCTCCCCAGTACGGCTCAGCTTGAGCGCTCAAATTTTTGCGCACAGTCGACTTATCTATTTGTTGCCGTGCCATAACGGTCCATACGGAATCAGTACGGAAATACTATAGCAAACGTTTACGGACTATTAAGGAAAAAACCTAGGCTTTATAAGGATTGTCGAGGTTCGCTGACGCACTTAATAGCCCGCATTTCTGCCTTCACACGGCAGGTGTCGCAAGTTCGATCCTTGCATCGCCCACCACTAGATTCAACGACTTAGGCCACCTCACCGGGTGGCCTTTTTCGTTGTACGGATGCTGATATGGAACTTCAAATTCGAGCGACTGCGAATGTCTATTTAGCAAACAGACCGCGAAAGCCTTAGACGATTCAGGCACCTGATGTATCGGCTCGGTTGAAATCGAAACCGCATGGTTCAATCTCATATTGAGCTATCGACTGCCGTGCGCTCTCAACAACGTAGGCGGCGCAACATGCTAATTTCCTCGGCAGTTCTGCATTGGTAGGCCCCGTTGCCGCATCACGCTAAAAAAACTATGGACTGTCTAGATGGGGCCTTCACTGCCAGTTGTGCTACCTGTCTAGCTAGTTGCTTGACGTATCTCGCATTGATCGCTGTGCTTTTTGAAAGGAGAAATATCCGTGGCCAATGAAAAGATGTTGAAACAGATTGCTGAAAAGCCGGGCTTTTTTGCGGCGCTGGATCAAAGCGGTGGTTCGACACCGGGGGCATTACGGCACTACGGGGTCGCCGACAGCGACTACAGCGGCGATGCGGAGATGTTTCAGCTGATACACGCCATGCGGGTGCGCATCATGACGGCGCCGGCGTTTACGGGTGACAAGATCATCGGCGCGATTCTGTTTGAAGCCACGATGGACGGCCAGGCCGAGAGCAAGCCGGTGCCGACGTTTTTGTGGGAGGACCGCGGCGTCGTGCCGTTTCTCAAGGTCGACAAGGGGCTGGAGACCGAAGCCGATGGCGTGCAGCTGATGAAGCCGATCCCCGGGCTGGACGACCTGCTGGCGCGCGCGGTGAAGCTGGGCATCTTCGGCACCAAGATGCGCTCGGTGATCAACCTCGCATCCAGGGAAGGCATTGCGGCCATTGCCAAACAGCAGTTCCAGATCGGCCAGCAGATCGTGGCGCACGGGCTGGTGCCGATCCTGGAGCCGGAAGTCTCGATCAAGAGCCCGGATAAGGCGGGCGCGGAGTCGATCCTGCGCGAGGAGTTGCTGAAGGGGCTGGATGCGCTGCCGGAAAGCAGTCGCGTCATGCTCAAGCTGACGATACCGAGCGTGCCGGATTTCTATCGTCCGCTGATCGAGCATCCGCGGGTGGTTCGCGTGGTGGCGCTCTCCGGCGGCTATTCGCGCAGCGAAGCCTGCCAGAAACTCGCCGAGAACCACGGCATGATCGCCAGCTTCTCACGTGCGCTGATCAACGATCTGAAGAAGTCCATGAGCGACAGCGAGTTCGACGCCGCGCTGGCCGAAGCCATC
>CAIKJM010000236.1 GCA_903827735.1 uncultured Rhodanobacter sp.
ACGAATACAAGGTGCTGGAATACCTGATGCTGCACGCCGGCGAGTTGGTCTCCAAGGCGGACCTCACCGAGCATATCTACCAGCAGGATTTTGACCGCGATTCCAACGTGCTCGAAGTGTTCATTGGTCGCCTGCGGCGCAAGCTCGATCCGGAAGGTACTCTCAAACCCATCGAGACGGTTCGTGGACGCGGATACCGCTTTGCCATCCCGCGCACCGACGGCGACGACGAGTAATCCCGTGCCGCCGCGCCAGCCGCTGTCACTGGCGGCGCGCGCGGCGATTGCCACCGGATTTGTGCTCGCCGGCTTTCTCGGCCTGGTTGGCCTGACGCTTTCAAAGGCCAATCAGAGCCGCGCCCTGAGCGCGCTGCAGGAGCGGCTGCAGAACGACACCATCGCGCTGATCACCAATTTCGACGTCAATCGTTTCGGCAAGCTGCTGCCGCCCGACACCTTGCCCAACCCCGACTTTTCTCGTCCCGGCTCCGGGCTTTACGCCGTGGCGCAGGGGGATGATGACTATCGCTGGGAATCCTCTTCGGCGATCGGAAGGGACTTCAGCTTTCTCAAACCGCTCGAGCCCGGCGAAAGCACCGCGCTGGTAGGACCGGTCGATACCCGCATGGGCCGGCTGTACTACTACAGCTACGGCGTGGCGCTGGACACGGTAGAGAAAAAATCCGTGCGGCTCACGGTGACTGTTGCGCAGACCGAGGATCAGCTCGAGGGCGATAGCGCTGGCTACCGCCGCACCCTGTTTGCATGGTTATCCATACTGGGTGTGATGCTGATCGTGCTGCAGTTTCTGCTGCTGCGCTGGAGCCTCACGCCCCTGCGCAAAGTGGCCAGCGACATGACGCGCGTCGAGCGCGGCGACTCCGAGCATCTGGACAGTCAATATCCGCTCGAACTGACCAGCCTGACCGAGCGCATTAACGTCTTTATCGACAATGAACGCGAGCAGCGAACGCGCTATCGGCACACCCTGGCTGATCTGGCTCACAGCCTGAAGACGCCGCTGGCGGTGATCCGCTCGCAGCTGGAATCCACCGCACTCGACGACGCCTCGCGCCGCAGCAGCGTGCTCGATCAAGTGCGCCGAATGGACGACCTGGTCGCCTACCAGCTGTCGCGCGCGGCGACATCAGGCCGGCAGACGTTTGCTAGCGCCGTCCCCATTGCGGGCCATGCCGAAGACTTGGTGCAGAGTCTGGAAAAGGTCTATGCCGCCAAAAATGTGTTGTGCGAATTCGATATCGACGAGCGCGCCGTGTTCTACGGCGAGCAGGGCGACCTGCTGGAGCTAATGGGCAACCTGCTGGAAAACGCGTTTAAATGGGCCGGCCATCGGGTGTTGCTGGTTGTGAAGTCGCAGGCAACTACCTCGCGTCAGCGCGCCGGCCTCTGGTTGAGTGTGGAAGACGACGGCCCCGGTATCGCCGAGGACAAGATCGAAAAAATCCTGCAGCGCGGGGTACGCGGCGACGAGCGTGTGCAGGGCCACGGCATCGGCCTGTCCATCGTGCAGGACATCGTGCACGCCTATCAGGGCGAGCTGCTGGTCGACCGTTCGCCCGAGCTCGGTGGCGCGCGCTTTAGCGTGAGCCTGACGCCGGCCTGATTGCGCGACACGCGTGGCGATTCAGCGCGCCACCGGTTTTCTCAGCTCGCGCACTGCGCGATGGGACTCGCCCCAGATTGCCGGCGAGGGTCCGTAAAAGGTTTCGAGCAGATGGGCTATCGCGGGTTCTGCCTCGCGCAAGAGCGACGGCTGTGAATAGTGCAACTCGGTGACGACGGCAAAATATTCGCTCGCGCTTTGAGCGGCGCGGTGGCCGATCGGATGGACGTCATCCCTTGTCGTTGTTTGCATGAGGCGGCGATAGGCTCGATCGAATTGTTCGACCCAGCGGCGCCGCGAAATGTCCATCAGCGGCGGCATGCCGTCGGGCGGTCCGTCGAGCATGTCCAGCTTGTGCGCCATTTCGTGCAGCACGACGTTGTAACCGTCCCACGGCTGCTCCAGATCGAGTTGCACATCGGCCAGCGACAGCACCAGCGGGCCGTGCTCCCAGCTATCCATGCTGCGCGTTTCGCTACTGACGTTCACCAGACTGCTCTGGCAGGCGTGCTGCGTGCCGCGCACCTTGAATTCACCGGGATAAATCAGGACCTCGCGCCAGCCGCGCAGGCTGCCGGGCCCCTGTTGCAAGGCGGGCAGACACGCTTGCATGGCGATCAGCAGTCGCCAGTAGTCGTCCAGCACCACGCCGGCCAGCGCGTGAAACCGCTTGCGCGCCAAAAACAGCGCTGCCAGTCGGCGCAGACGCTGCTGTCTCTCTGCGTCAAGCCCGCGAGCGCGCGGACAGCCGAACAGCGCGCGCCGCCATAACGGGTCGGCGATGGGTGGGGGTTCGAGTCGAGCTCGCAGCGATTGCCACCAACGCCCGGGCATGATTCGAGGCGCTTACTGAATGGATCCAGGCAGCAAGGACTGCCAGCCAAGATGAGTTTGTTGGACCCGCACAGGCGGCGTGACGTCCATGCCGGCGTGGTCCGTTGAGCTGCCGCCGGAGGCGTTCTTGTGCGCATCGCTGCTGTGCTGCGCGTTGTCGTGGGTCAGTACGGGTTCGTTGGCGCTGCCCGGTTCGCCACTGTTGCTGGAGTCCCGTGTGCTGCTGGCGTCACCGTTTCCGCGCAGCGAGGTGTCCAGTTCGTGGCTGTCTACGTTTGTCGCTGCGGCGCCGCCGATGCCGGCAAAACAGATGGCGCAACCGATGAGCCAATGTTTGACGCGCATGGCAATCGAACTCCCTAGAGTCGCAAGGCAAGCGCCGATCGTCTCAGAAACCGCGCGGCCTTGCCAGTGCTGCCCTCGTCGCGTCAGAGAGACGTCGGCGCTGGCTACGCGCCACGCTAAACTGCGCGGATGATTATTTCCCCGTCTTTACCTTTGCGCCGCGATTGCCGATCGCGCATGCTTGCGGTCGGGC
>CAIKJM010000237.1 GCA_903827735.1 uncultured Rhodanobacter sp.
CTCGTCCTGCATGAACTCCGGTACCAGCAGTTCGCCGTCGATGCCGTTGGCGCGTGCGAGAATATTCGGCAGCGCGTAGACGTCGGTCTTCAGCATCTTCAAGGCGCGCGCAATGCGATAGCTCGCAGGCGCCACGCGATAGCCGACCACCATCGGCCGCTTCGCCAGCATCGCTTCGAGCGTCGCTGTGCCCGAAGCAAGCAGCACCACATCGGCGGCGAGCATCGCTTCGTGCGCGTGGCCGTCCAGCAGCAGCGGCGCGGTTTCGTCGCGGGGAAGCTTGGCCAGCAACTCCTTAAGCTTTGTGTGCACCTGCGGATTGGCCGCGGGGATCACGATGCGCAGGCCGGGCAGGGCGCCGGCAACGCGCATAGCCGCGTCGATGAAAATCGGCCCCATGCGTGACAGCTCCGACGCCCGGCTGCCGGGAAGCAGAGCCAGAATCGGCGCTTGCTGCGGCAGCTGCAAAAATTCGCGGGCGCCCACGCGGTCGGAAATCATCGCAAAGCGGTCGGCCAGGGGATGTCCGACGAAGCGAGCGTCGATACCGTGCTTGGCGTAGATCGGCGGCTCCATCGGAAACAGGCACAGCACGCGGTTGGCGCTGCGGCCGATTTTTCCCGCGCGCTTTTCGCGCCACGCCCACACCGACGGGCTGACGTAGTGCACGGTTTTCAGCCCGGCGTGCTTCAGGCGCTGCTCCAGGCCGAGATTAAAATCCGGCGCGTCGATTCCGACGACGATGGACGGCTGCACTTTCAGAAGCCGCGCGGTCAGCTCGCGGCGCAGCCGCAGCAGCCGCGGCAGATGGCGAATCACTTCGCTGAAGCCGAATAGCGACAGCTCGTGGATGTCGTACCAGGATTCGAAACCCTGCGCCTGCATGCGCGCGCCGCCTATGCCGACAAAGCGCGCGTCGGGATAGCGTTCGCGCAGGGCCTGAATCAGGTCGGCGCCGAGTTGATCGCCGGAGTCTTCGCCGGCGATCAGGGCGATCAGTGGAGAATGGGTGGAGACGTCGATGTTTTGCATTTCGTCTCCTGATGTAAAGCGAGCAAGAGCGAGTTTTTGATGATCGATAAGCGGGACACTTATCGAGCCAGCGTCCGTTTGCTGCGATCGAGAAACTCGAGCATGGCACGCACATCGTCGCTCTCGCTGGCCTGTTTCTCCAGCAGCTCGCGCGCCTCCGGCAGGGACAGACCTGCCATATAAAGCGTGCGGTAAGCGCGCTTGATCGCCGAGATGCGCGCCGCATCGAAGCCGCGGCGCTTCAGGCCCTCGCTGTTGATGCCGCGAGGGCGGCCGTGCTGTTCGTTGGCCATCATCACGAACGGGGGTACGTCGGAGCCGACCAGGCAGCCCATGCCGATGAAGGCGTGAGCGCCCACCTTGCAGAACTGGTGCACGCCAGAGTAGCCGGCAAGTATCGTCCAGTCGCCAATCTCTACATGGCCCGCTAGAGCTGCGTAGTTTGAAAAAACGACGTTGCTACCGACTTGGCAATCGTGTGCGATGTGAACATAAGCCAGCAGCCAGTTGTCGTTGCCAATGCGCGTGACGCCGCCACCGTCGCCAGTGCCGCGGTTGATCGTTCCAAACTCGCGGATCAAATTGCGGTCGCCGATAATCAGCTCGGTACGCTCGCCAGCAAACTTCTTGTCCTGCGGGTCGCCGCCCAGCGAGGCGAACTGAGCGATACGGTTGTCGCGGCCGATCTTCGTCGGCCCTTCGATCACTACGTGCGGTCCGATGACGGTGCCGTCGCCGATTTCCACCTCGGCGCCTATCACGCTGTAGGCGCCGATACTGACGTTGTCGCCAATAACCGACGATGGATCAATCAACGCGGTGGCGTGGATCATTTATCGGACCTCGCCGCACACATCAGCTCGCAGCTGGCCACTTCCTTGCCGTCGACCGTGGTGCGCGCAACGAAGATACCCATGCCGCGCATCAGGCGCTTCAGGCTCACCTCCATGCGTAGCTGGTCGCCGGGAACGACCACGGCGCTGAAGCGCGCGTTATCGACCTTGACCAGATAGAACAGCGGGCTTCCCGTATTGCCTTTCATGCGGCTGCTGATCTGCGTGAGAAGGCCGGCGGTTTGTGCCATGGCCTCGACGATCAGTACGCCCGGCATCACCGGATGACCGGGGAAGTGGCCCTGAAAAAACGGCTCGTTGATGCTGACGTTTTTCAGCGCAACCACACTGACGTCAGGCACGATTTCGATGACGCGATCTACTAGAAGAAACGGATAGCGGTGAGGCAGCAGTTCCTGGATCTGTTCGACGGTCACCGGCATGCTGAGGGCTGCGGATTTGTCACTCATGATTTCTGTCCTTTTCCAGCGCCGAGAGCCGGCGCGCGTACTCATCAAGATGTTTGAAGCGTGCCGCGTTTTTGCGCCACAGACGGTTTTCCTGCAGCGGCACGCCCGACGAGTATTCGCCCGGCTCGCGGATCGAGCTGGTCACGAGGCTCTTCGCCGTAATGGTAACGCGGTCGGCGAGTTCGAGATGGCCCAACACGCCGGCGTTGCCGCCGATCTGGCAGTAGCGGCCGATCTTGGCGCTCCCCGCGACGGCGGCGCAGCCTGCCATGGCGGTGTGCGCGCCGATATACACGTTGTGCGCGATCTGGATCTGATTATCCAGCCGCACGTCTTCCTCCAGCACGGTGTCTTCGAGCGCGCCGCGGTCGATGGTGGTGTTGGCGCCGATCTCGCAGTCGTCGCCGATACGCACGCCGCCGAGCTGCGGCAGCTTGATCCAGCCGCCGTGGTCGTAGGCGTCACGGTCGAACGCCAGGCCGAAACCATCCGAGCCGATCACTGCCCCCGGGTGCACCAGCACGCGCTTGCCCAGCGTCACGCGGGTGACCAGGGTGACGCGCGCGACCAGACGAGACTGCGCGCCCACCGTACACCCTGCGCCAATGATGCAGTGAGGGCCAAGTACCGCGCCATCCTCGACGACCGCATCGTCCTCGATCACGCAGCATGGCCCGATGCTGGCAGTGGCGCCGACCCGCGCGCTGGCGGCGACTACTGCACTGGGGTGCACACCCGAAGGCGCCAAAGGCTGGCGCTCAAACAGGGCGGCGATTTTCGCGTAGGCCACGTAGGGATCTTTCGCGATCAGTGCCGCGGTAGGGCAGGCAGCCAGATTTTCCTCGCGCAGTACGACCACGCCGGCCCGAGTGGCGGCCAGTTGCGCATCGTATTTGCTGTTGGAGAGAAAACTCAGCTGGCTGGCCCCGGCGCCCGCCAAGGTGCCCACGCCATCGATGCGCTGCGTCCCGTCGCCGTGTGACGACAGCCCGAAACGTTCGGCCAGTTCGGCCACTGAATAAGACGCTGCGTTCAAGCGCATGCTCCGTGCATCGGCGCCCGGCGGGATGCCGGTACGCCGGGCTGGGTCATCAGAACGGTTTTGTTAGAGCTGATTTGTCAACGCGGGATTATCCGAGCGAGATCATCGGTTCGAGATAATCAGCGTTGGATCGTCAGAACTGGCTGCCGAAGGTGAACTGGATTTTCTCTTCGTAATGGCTGTCGTCAGGCTGGGTGCGGAACGGGTGCGCCAGGCTGATGATCAGCGGGCCGATCGGGGCCTGCCAGTGCACCGAGATACCGGCCGATGCGCGCAGCGTGCTGGCGCTGAACGTGCTGAAGCTCTGATACGCGTTACCCACGTCCATGAATACCGACACGCGCGCCGTATTGATGTCTTTCAGGAACGGCAGCGGCAGATAGACCTCGGTCGTACCCAGCACTTTGAACGCGCCGCCGATCGGCTCGGCGTAGTTGCCGTCCGGGCAGAAGCCGTTCTTCGCCGGTGCGGTGTAAGCGATACAGACGCGCGGACCGAGCGTGTTGTCCTGGAAGCCGCGCACGTCGCGCACGCCGCCGGAGTAGAAGTTCTGCACGAACGGGAAATCC
>CAIKJM010000238.1 GCA_903827735.1 uncultured Rhodanobacter sp.
CATGAGTCGCCTCCTTGTCGGTCCGCAACTTCCTGCGGCGCAAAAGTGGAAATTCTTGAGAGACAAGATGGCCGCGCATCGGTGATGACGCTGTGTGGCCGTAGTGAACGGCCCGCATGCGGTTCACAAATCTCCCGAGCGTGTGCCGCGAGCAACTCGGCGCCATGGTAGCCATAGGACCAGCGTGCTTTCTTGCGGAATCTGATCAGAGTGATGCACTGCTAACGGCGCCTGTTTGGCGCGGTCGCTATTTTGGCAAGCGCGCGCCGTTGCTCGGTAGCGACCCGCAGCTGCACCGGTGTACGCTCCATTCCCTCGCCGCGATCCGCGCGAGCGATAGCCAGGGGAAAGGGAAAGCACATGAAAAATCTGCTGTTGAACGGCGGCACAGGCGCCGCCGGAAAATTTTCGGTGGGCGCGATTGTTGTCGCCGTTGTTGTCATTGTTCTTTTGCTGAACAGCGTCTTTGTGATCTCGCCCAGCGAGGAAGCCGGCACACGCTGGCTCGGCGGCACGCCGATGACCACCGCGCCACTGACCACCGGCATGCACTTCAAGGTGCCCTTCTTCGAAAACGTCGACCGTATCCAGACCAGCCGCTCGGTTTACACGCTCAACGCGCTGGACGTCTACACCAACGACAACCAGAAAGTCACCATCGACGTCAGCATCATTTATCAGATACCCAGCGCCGCGGTGATGAACCTGCTGTACCACGTCGGCCGCGCCGGCGCGTTCGATATCGACGGCACCATCCTGCCGGTGGTGCGCGACCGCGCGCTGGCCGCCTTCGCCCGCTACAACACGCTGACCATCTCCGACCAGCGCTCGCAGATCACATTGCAGATGCGTAAGGACGTCAGCGAAGCACTTCTGCGTCTGTTCGGCGTAGAGACCATCGACGTGCAACTCACCGGCATCCACTACTCGCCCGTGTTCGACCAGTCGATCGAGGAAGCCGTGCGCGCCAAGAACCTCGCGGTGCAGGCGGAAAACACCGTCGCGCAGAAAAAGTTCGAAGGCCAGCAGAAAACCGTCACCGCTTCAGCCGAAGCACAGGCCGCCGTCGAAAGCGCCAACGGCGAAGCCCAGGCCACCGTGCTGCAGGCCGACGCTCAGGCCAAGGCCATCGCCACCGTCGGCAACGCGCTGAAAACCAACCCCGACTACGTCCACTTCTACGGCATGCAGCGCTGGAACGGCATCCTGCCCCAGGTCGTCGGCGCCGGCTCGATTCCGATGATCGATTTGAAGAGTGGGGAAGTGGGGAAGTAGGCTTCGCGCGATGAGTGCCAACTTTCGAAAGGCAAGCCTCAGCTCGCCCTCTCGGTGTGAGCGACGGCGGCGTCAGTGCCCTGCCGCCGCCGCTCCAGCCTTGGCGGCAAACGGTGGCTTGGCCAGCCATACGGCACCGATCAGCAGAAAGAATATCCAGCCCAGCGCGTAGAACAATTCGTTGAAGGAGATTTGATAGGCCTGCTGCGTAATCATGTTGTTGATCACGCTGGCCGCAAGCGGTGCGTTGCCGTGGCCGATCTGGCTCATCGCATCGATCGCCGTCGGGCTGTACGCGGTAATGCCCTCGGCCAGCTGCGCATGGTGCACGACCGCACGACGATCCCACATGAAGGTGGTGAACGACGCCGCGAAGCTACCGCCCAGCGTACGCAGAAAAGTCGCGAGTCCAGAGCCCGCCGCAATTTCGTTGGGATTGAGGTCGGAAAGCAGGATGACGGTGACCGGCATGAAAAACAGCGCTACGCCCAGCCCCATCATCAGCTGCATCAGAGCGACATGATAGAAATCGATATCAAGGTAAAAACCCGAGCGCAGAAAACACGTGCCACCCATCACCACAAAGGCCACCGTGGCGAGAATACGCAAGTCGAAACGCATGGCGTAGCGGCCCACGACAAACGTCAGCATCAGTGGAATCACGCCCAGCGGCGCCGCGGCAAATCCGGCCCACGTCGCGGTGTAACCAAGGTTGCGCTGCAGCCACTGCGGCAACAATAAGTTGATGGCGAAATACGCCGCGTAAGACAGCACCAGGGCCAGCGTGCCGTACTTGAAGTTGCGGTGACGCAGCAGCTTAAGGTCAACGATGGGCGATGTGTCGCTCAGCTCCCAGATCAGAAATACGGCGATGCTGATCGCCGAAACGATGCTGGTTATCACAATGAAGCTGGAATCGAACCAGTCGGCGTCGTTGCCTTTGTCGAGGACGATCTGCAGCGCGCCTACGCCAATGATCAGCGATACCAGGCCGACATAGTCCATCTTCGGCTTTTCCGTTTTCTCCACCCTGCCCTTCATCTGGCTTGCCACGACCAGGCTGGCAAAGATGCCGATCGGGACGTTGATAAAGAAAATCCACGGCCACGAATAATTGTCGGTAATCCAGCCGCCGAGAATCGGACCGGCGATCGGCGCCACCACTGCCACCATCGACAGCAAGGCCAGCGCCATGCCGCGCTTGTCCGAGGGATAGATGCCGATCATCAGACTCTGCGTGACCGGATACATCGGGCCGGCGACCGCGCCCTGAATCGCACGGAACATGATGAGCATGCCCATGCTTTGCGACACGCCGCATAGGAACGAGGCCAGCACGAAGAGCGACGTGCACCAGACGAAAAGTTTTACCTCACCGAACCGGCGCGTCAAAAAACCTGTCAGCGGCAGCGAAATCGCCATGCTCACGGCGAACGAGGTGATCACCCATGTGCTCTGATCGCTGCTGACGCCAAGATTGCCCGCGATCGTCGGTAACGACACGTTGGCAATCGTGGTGTCGAGCACCTGCATAAAAATCGCCAAGGAGAGCCCGACAGTGCTCAATGCCAAATTAGGCGGGCGGAACGATGCGGTCATAGCACTCGGGACGAGGACGATTGGGTAGCTGCGCAGCCGATGCTTTCCAACCGCCATCAGCACACTGACCGCAAGCAGCAGCACGCGATTGCAGCGGTTGTCGCCGACAGCCAACGGCTAGCACCCGATAGCGCCGTGGAAAAACCAACGGCTTAGCCGGACGGCATGCTAGATGCTTAGAACATATATGTCAAAGCAATAATACATATTTCAAGTAGTTCCGCAAATTCCTGGCGTGTTCCCGAGCCAAGGACCGAGAGGGCGGCACGATACGCCAGCGGCAGAGAACGTATGGAAAGCCGATTAACGCGTATCGTCCACGCCTCTGATCCGACCCTGACGAAATACGCCATGACGACACTGCAGCCCTTCGCGCAAAGCGGATTTCTCGACTACCTGGAACGTCTCGCCGATGCTCCGACATCAGCCACCGAAGCGCAGCGGGTTTCGGCGCCGCTGACAACGCTACTTTTGAGCGCCGACGGAAGTGGCACGCCGACCAGAGCGGCACACGAATTGATCGCCCTGCTGAGAGCCCGCAAGGCTGTACTCCAAGCAACGTTCGACACTGCGCTAGTGGCCGACGAACTTCGCCGGTACCAGAAATTCTCCAAACCCGGGCAGCCCTCGCCGCATATCGTCGGGCTGCGGCAAAAGCAGGCCGCTGCGCGACAGGCCAGCAATGTGGCGAAGCAGTCGTTGGTCAAGGCGGCATCGGCTTTTGCCCGCGAGGCTGGTATCGAAGTACCTCAGCGCGTCGCGATCGAGGTTTTCATCGACAAATGGATCGATACGAGCCTGCCGAAGGGAATCTCGCCATCGCCATCGCCATCGCCATAGCCGTGCCAACCTCTTCAAGGATCAAGAGACTCTTGCACGACGGCAAAACTCGAAAAATCCGTCAACCTTCATCCCAGCGCCAGGCCTCACTCAACCGCTTACCGAGATATTCGATGAACGCACGCACGCGCGGTGCAAGATGGCGGCTGTGTGGGTAGATGGCGTGCAGCGGTGCGGAAGATATGCGGTACTCGGGCAACACGCGGCGCAGGCGGCCGGCGGCGATATCGTCACCGACGTCCCAGATCGACTTCAGCACAATGCCTGCGCCTTCCAGTGCCCAGGTGTGCGCAGCGCTACCGTCGTTGCTGAGCAAGGGACCGGTGACGCGCACAGTCAGGGGGTCACCGTTTTCGAAGCGCCAGTCGGTCCAGGGCTGGTCGCGCATGATGATGCAGCGGTGCCCGACCAGTTCGTCGGGATGCTTGGGGACGCCGTACTTTTTCAGATAGGCGGGCGCGGCACAAAGAACGCGATAATTCGGCGCCAGCTCCCGTGCGATCAGTGACGAATCGGTGAGGCTGCCGAAACGGATGGCCATATCCGCGCCGTTTTCCAGCAGATCGATAACGGTATCGGTCAATTCGAGTTGCACGCTCAGCCGCGGATGCAGCCGCTGAAAATCGCTGACGATCGGCGCGATCCACTGGCGGCCGAACGCCCTTGGCGCGCTCAGGCGAAGCAATCCGCCGACGGTTCCCCGACGGCGTGAAATCAAGGCTTCGGCCTCTTCCACCTCGGCCAGAATCCGCACGACCTGCGCGTAAAACAGTACGCCCTCCTCGGTCAGCGTCTGGCGTCGCGTGGTGCGCTGGATCAGGCGCACACCCAGACTCTTTTCCAGCTGCGCCAGCCGTTTGCTGACGACCGCCAGTGAGATATCCAGCTCACGTGCGGCGGCCGACAGGCTCCCGGCAGAAACGATGCGGGCAAACGCGGCGAGGTTCGGGAGGCTATCGATCATGGCGATGATTATCTACAAAATGGAAAGGATTCATCCTTTCCACGCCAGTATTTCGGCTGCAAACAAAGAGTGATGCTCTGCTTCGGCCGGCAAAACTACCGACCGGGCGCCCTGTCGCGCTGCCTCTTTAGCAATGGAGCCATCTCATGTCACCAGCACCGATCAAACGCCGCCGATCCACTCGTTTTCTGCTGCTTGCGTCGTGGGGCGTCATCTTGGCCGCGCCGGCCTTGTCGGCCACGGACACACTGGTCGAGCCGGAGACGGTAGTGGTCGACAGGAGTCTGCCGAAAGATCGGCTCGACTCCCAGCTATTGGCCGCGCGTCGTTACGACACGTTCTGGACCAGCGGTGACG
>CAIKJM010000239.1 GCA_903827735.1 uncultured Rhodanobacter sp.
GAGTCGACGGGTCAGGTAACCGGAGTTCGCCGTCTTCAACGCCGTATCCGCCAAGCCCTTACGAGCACCGTGGGTGGAGTTGAAGTACTGCAGCACATTCAGGCCTTCGCGGAAGTTCGCCTTGATCGGCGTCTCGATGATGGAGCCATCGGGACGCGCCATCAGGCCGCGCATGCCGGCCAGCTGACGAATCTGCGCCACGGAACCACGGGCGCCGGAGTCGGCCATGATGTACAGCGAGTTCATCGACTTCTGGTTGACCGTCTTGCCGTCGACATCCTTGACCTTTTCGGTACCGATGCCGTCGATCATGGCCTTGGCCACCAGTTCGCTGGTACGCGACCAGATGTCGACCACCTTGTTGTAGCGCTCGCCAGCCGTCACCAGACCCGACTGATACTGTTGCTGAATTTCGACGACTTCTTTCTCGGCCTCTTCCAGGATCGGCTTCTTCTCGTCCGGAATCAGCATGTCGTCGATGCCGATGGAGATACCGGCGCGCGTCGCGAAACGGAAGCCGGTGTACATCAGCTTGTCGGCGAACACGACGGTTTCCTTCAAGCCCAGCAAACGGTAGCTGGAGTTGATCAGGCGCGAAATCGCCTTCTTGGTCAGCTCGGTATTGGCCAGCTCGAACGGCAGGCCCTCGGGCAGAATTTCAGCCAACAGGGCGCGGCCGACGGTGGTGTCGACGATCTTGGTTTCGTGGGTGCGCGTGCCGTCCTCGGCAATGTTCACCAGCTTCAGGCGAACCTTGACCTTGGCGTGCAGCTCGACGGCACGGTTGTCGTAGGCGCGGCGCACTTCGGCGATGCCGGAGAACACCATGCCGCCGCCCTTGACGTTGATCAGCTCGCGGGTCATGTAATACAGACCCAGCACGACGTCCTGCGTCGGTACGATGATCGGCTCGCCGTTAGCGGGGCTGAGGATGTTGTTGGACGACATCATCAGCGCGCGCGCTTCCAGCTGCGCCTCGATCGAGAGCGGCACGTGCACGGCCATCTGATCGCCGTCGAAGTCGGCGTTGAACGCAGTACAGACCAGCGGATGCAGCTGGATCGCCTTGCCTTCGATCAGTTTCGGCTCGAACGCCTGGATGCCCAGACGATGCAGTGTCGGCGCACGGTTCAGCAGCACCGGATGTTCGCGGATCACCTCTTCGAGGATGTCCCAGACCTGGGCTTCTTCGCGCTCGACCAGCTTCTTGGCCGCCTTGATTGTGGTGGCTTCGCCACGCGCCTGCAGCTTGGCGAAGATGAAGGGCTTGAACAGCTCGAGCGCCATTTTCTTCGGTAGACCGCACTGGTGCAGACGCAGGGTCGGACCGACCACGATCACCGAACGACCGGAGTAGTCCACGCGCTTGCCGAGCAGGTTCTGACGGAACCGGCCCTGCTTGCCCTTGATCATGTCGGCCAGCGATTTCAGCGCGCGCTTGTTGGTGCCGGTAATGGCACGGCCGCGGCGGCCGTTGTCGAGCAGCGCATCGACCGATTCCTGCAGCATGCGTTTTTCGTTGCGCACGATGATGTCCGGCGCATTGAGTTCGAGCAGACGCTTCAGGCGGTTGTTGCGGTTGATCACGCGGCGGTACAGATCGTTCAGATCGGAGGTCGCAAAGCGGCCACCGTCCAGCGGCACCAGCGGACGCAGGTCCGGCGGCAGCACGGGCAGTACGGTCAGCACCATCCACTCCGGCTTGTTGCCGGATTCCAGGAACGCCTCGATCAGCTTCACGCGCTTGGTCAGCCGCTTCAGCTTGGTCTCGGAGTTGGTGGAGGTGATCTCTTCCTTCAGACGGATGACTTCGCCCGGCAGGTCGAGCGACTTCAGCAGGTGGAACACGGCCTCGGCACCCATGCGGGCGTCGAACTCGTCGCCGTGCTCTTCGGTCGCTTCGAGGTACTGGTCTTCGCTGAGAAGCTGGCCGCGCTCAAGCGCCGTCATGCCCGGATCGATCACCACGAAAGCTTCGAAGTACAGGATGCGCTCGATGTCGCGCAGCGTCATGTCCAGCATGAGGCCGATGCGCGACGGCAGCGACTTGAGGAACCAGATATGCGCCGTCGGGCTGGCCAGCTCGATGTGGCCCATGCGCTCGCGACGCACCTTGGCCAGCGTCACTTCCGTGCCGCACTTCTCGCACACCACGCCACGATGCTTCATGCGCTTGTACTTGCCGCACAGGCACTCGTAGTCCTTCACTGGTCCGAAGATGGCGGCGCAGAACAGGCCGTCGCGCTCGGGCTTGAAGGTACGGTAGTTGATGGTTTCCGGCTTTTTGACTTCGCCGAACGACCACGAACGGATCAGCTCGGGCGACGCCAGCGCGATTTTGATCGCGTCAAAATCCGGCGTGGCGCGCTGCTGATTGAACAGATTGAGCAGGTCTTTCATTGCTTGGCTCCTGTAGGCGCGCGGGTCACTTGATCTCTTCCAGATCGATATCGATGGCGAGCGAGCGGATTTCCTTCACCAGCACGTTGAAGGATTCCGGCATGCCGGCCGACATCTCGTGGTTGCCGTCGACAATGTTCTTGTACATCTGGTTGCGGCCCTGCACGTCGTCGGACTTCACCGTCAACATTTCCTGCAGCGTGTATGCCGCGCCGTAAGCTTCCAGTGCCCACACTTCCATCTCGCCGAAGCGCTGACCGCCGAACTGCGCCTTGCCGCCCAGCGGCTGCTGGGTAACGAGCGAGTACGGACCGGTCGAACGGGCATGCATCTTGTCGTCGACCAGATGGTTGAGCTTGAGGTAATGCATGTAGCCGACGGTGACCGGGCGATCGAACGCTTCGCCGGTGCGGCCGTCGAACAGGATGGTCTGACCGGACTCGGGCAGATCGGCCAGCTTCAGCATCGCCTTGATTTCGGACTCTTCCGCACCGTCGAACACCGGCGTCGCCATCGGCACGCCTTCCTGCAGATTGGTGGCGAGGGTGAAGATTTCCTTGTCTGTGAGCGACTTCAGGTCGACGTGCTGTACGGCGCCGGCCACATGGTGGTTGTAGATCTGGTCGAGGAACTCGCGAACCTGCGCCACCTTCGCCTGCGCCTCGAGCATCTTCTGGATCTTCTTGCCCAGGCCCTTGGCGGCCCAGCCCAGATGCACTTCCAGAATCTGCCCGATGTTCATGCGCGACGGCACGCCCAGCGGGTTCAGCACGATATCGACCGGCACGCCGTCGGCGGAGTACGGCATGTCTTCGACCGGCACCACGTTGGAGACGACACCCTTGTTACCGTGACGACCGGCCATCTTGTCGCCGGGCTGGATGCGACGCTTCACGGCCAGGAACACCTTGACCATCTTCAGCATGCCTGGAGCCAGATCGTCGCCCTGGGTGATCTTGCCCTGCTTTTCCTTGAAGCGCTTGTCGAACTCTTCCTTGTGGCGCTTGACCTGATCGGCCGCGCGCTCGAGAAACTCGGTGACGTCTTCGTCCTTGACGTTGATCTTGAACCAGTCGTCCTTCTTCAGGCCGTCGAGGTAGGCATCGGTGATTTCCGTGCCGCGCTTGAGGCCACCCGGACCGCTCATGGCCGACTTGCCAACCAGCGCGGTGCGCATGCGGCTGTAGATCGCGCCTTCGAGGATGCGGAACTGATCGTCCAGATCCTTACGGACCCGCTTGATTTCGGTCTCTTCGATCTGCTTAGCGCGCTTGTCCTTCTCGATACCGTCGCGAGTGAACACCTGCACGTCGATGACGGTGCCGTCCATGCCCGGCGGTACGCGCAGCGAGCTGTCCTTCACATCGGACGCCTTCTCGCCGAAGATCGCGCGCAGCAGCTTCTCTTCCGGGGTGAGCTGGCTCTCGCCCTTCGGCGTGACCTTGCCGACCAGGATGTCGCCAGCCTTCACTTCTGCACCGATGTAGACGATGCCGGACTCGTCGAGCTTGGCCAGCGCCTGCTCGCCCACGTTCGGGATGTCCGCGGTGATTTCCTCGGCACCGAGCTTGGTGTCACGCGCAGGGCACGACAGCTCCTCGATGTGGATCGAGGTATAGCGGTCTTCCTGCACGACGCGCTCGGAGAGCAGGATCGAGTCTTCGAAGTTGTAGCCGTTCCACGGCATGAAGGCGATCAGCATGTTCTGGCCGAGCGCGAGCTCACCCAGATCGGTCGACGAACCGTCGGCCAGCGTGTCGCCCTTCTCCACCACGTCGCCAACGTTCACCAGCGGACGCTGATTGAGGTTGGTGTTCTGGTTGGAACGGGTGTACTTGGTCAGCGTATAGATATCCACGCCGGCGTCGTTGTCGCCCACTTCGTCTTCGTTGACGCGCACCACGATACGGGCCGCATCGACCTGGTCGATCACGCCGCCGCGCTTGGCGGTGGCAATGACGCCGGAGTCGCGCGCCACGGCGCGCTCGATGCCGGTGCCAACCAGCGGCGTCTGCGAACGCAGCGTCGGCACGGCCTGCCGCTGCATGTTCGCGCCCATCAGCGCGCGGTTCGCATCGTCGTGCTCGAGGAACGGCACCAGCGCCGCCGCGACCGACACGGTCTGCATCGGCGAGACGTCCATGTAGTCGACTTCGGCCGCCGGACGCAGTTCGGACTCACCGCGGAAACGGCAGGACACGAAGTCCTCGATGAAGCCACCGTTCTTGTCCAGCGGCGAGTTCGCCTGCGCGATCACGTGATCGCCTTCTTCGATCGCCGACAGGTAATCCACCTTGTCGGTGACCTTGCTGTTGGCGACCTTGCGGTACGGCGTCTCGAGGAAACCGTAGGAGTTGGTGCGGGCGTACACGGCCAGCGAGTTGATCAGGCCGATGTTCGGGCCCTCCGGCGTTTCGATGGTGCAGACGCGGCCGTAATGGGTCGGATGCACGTCGCGCACTTCGAAACCGGCGCGCTCGCGGGTCAGGCCGCCCGGTCCAAGCGCGGAAACGCGACGCTTGTGGGTGACTTCCGAGAGCGGATTGTTCTGATCCATGAACTGAGACAGCTGCGAGGAGCCGAAGAACTCCTTCACTGCCGCCGCCACCGGCTTGGCGTTGATCAGATCCTGCGGGGTCAGGCCATCGGCCTCGGCCAGCGACAGACGCTCGCGCACGGCGCGCTCGACGCGCACCAAACCGATGCGGAAGGTGTTTTCCGCCATTTCGCCGACCGAACGCACGCGACGGTTGCCGAGATGATCGATGTCATCCACGGTGCCGTGGCCGTTCTTGATGTCGATCAGCACTTTCAGCACGTCGAGGATGTCGGACGTCTCGCCC
>CAIKJM010000240.1 GCA_903827735.1 uncultured Rhodanobacter sp.
ATCAGCTGGTCGACGCGCGCATTGTCGGCCACGCGCCGACATCGATGGACGCCGCGGATGCCGCAGCGCTTCCGCTGACCGCGCTCACCGCGTGGGAGCTGCTGTTCCAGCGCATGCCGTTCGATAGCGAGCGCGGCGGAAAAGGCCAATCTTTGCTGATCATTGCGGGAGCCGGCGGCGTGGGATCCATCGCGATCCAGCTGGCAAAACGCGCGGGCTTTGTCGTTATCGCCACCGCGTCACGGCCTGAGACAGCCGATTGGTGCCGCTCCATGGGCGCGCATCACATCATCGATCATCGCCATCCGCTGCCTGCCCAGTTGCAGGCGCTGGGCTTTGCGGACGTGGATGCGGTGTTGAACTTCGCCAACACCGACCACTACTGGGACACCATCGGCGAGATCCTTGCGCCGCAGGGCCATGTCGGCCTCATCGTGGAACCCACCGGCGCGCTGCGCATCGGCGATCCGTACAAATCCAAGTGCATTGGCATCCACTGGGAGCTGATGTTTACCCGCGCCCGCTACAAGACCGCCGATCAGAACGAGCAGGGGAAAATCCTCGATCGCGTCGCTGGACTCATCGATGGGGGAGAGCTGCGCGGCACGCGCACCGCAACGCTATCGCCGATTTCGGCGGCCACCCTGCGCGACGCGCATCGGCGACTGGAGTCCGGCACCACCATCGGCAAACTGGTGCTCGCTGGCTGGTAAGTCAATCCAAGAAATCTGGCTTCAAAACAAACAAGGGACCGAATCCGGCCCCTTGTTTGTTGATGGCCGCAGCGTGGGCTCATCGCATGAACGGCATCGCTCAGTGGTGTTTGCGGGACGCGGCTTTCTTGTCCGGCGCAGGCTTGGCCGGCTCGCCTTTCTTGCCCAACTGCTCCAGCAGCGTGTTCATATCTTCGGCGTGCTCCTCTTCCTGGGCCAGGATGCCTTCGAGCATGCGACGCGTGGTCGGGTCATCGGTGCCTATGTAATCGATGATTTCGCGGTAGCTGTCGATGGCGATACGCTCGGCCACCAGATTCTCTTTGATCATGTCGACCAGATCGGTGCCTTCGACGTAGTCAGCGTGGCTACGGGTCAGCAGACCTTCGGGCGAGAGATTGGGCTTGCCATCGAGCTGAGTGATGCGCTCGGCGATCAGGTCGGCGTGGCCCTGCTCTTCGTTGGCGTGCTCCAGAAACTCGGACTTCACGGCCTGCGAGTTGATGCCAGACGCCATGTAGTAGTGATACTTGTAGCGGAGCACGCAGACGATTTCCGTTGCCAACGCGTGGTTTAACAGCTTCACCACAGTAGCGCGGTCCGCGCTGTATCCGGCGGTCATGGCGCCCTTTTCGATATCCTGGCGCGCGCGCTTGCGGATGTTTTCGATGTCGGTAACGAACGGCTTGGCCTTGGCCATGGCTTGCTCCTCAGATGGGTAAATAGTCGCCGGCGTTTGCCACGTGTTTAACCGGCACCGGGTTAGATCGCAGCTAGCGTAGAAATTCCCTTGGTAAGGCCGAGTGAAGACAGGCTCGGACGATACCTATTGCAGCCACAGGCGCTATCACGGCCGAGCATTCATTCAATCGCTCCAATTACATAACCGTCGGTGCCGGCGCGCGTGGCTCGTCCGCTGCCGCTGCGGACTTATGATCAGCCACGGCGACGAACAGCAGCATGGCGCGCAGCGTGGATCGAAAATCGGCACCGTTGATCAGATGCAGCGACACCCCGGTGTGCTGCATCGCTCTCTCGAACGCGTCCAGCTCTCTGCGGTAGTGAGGCCACGCGGCGACGTCGTCTCCCTATTCGGCCCACGGCGACTGCCACACCATCTGCAGTTGCATGACCATCGGATGGACCACGGCGAGCTGCGGATGTCGAATTGCAGCGGCAGCTGGACAAGGAAACCTGCAGTTTCATCAAGAGAACCTAAGCTGTCGTTAAAGCGTCGCTGCGCGTGACTGGCGCGGCCATGGCACCGCAATATCCATCATCGCGCCAAAAATCGTTCCAGCCGGTCGAGCGTGGGCTGCAAACCCGGCAGCACCTCGTTGATGAGCGCTTCGTGGCGCCGCCACTTTTCCGACGCAGGCTCGGACACGGTAAAGCGCGACAGCGGAAGCGTCCCGTCGATTGGACGGTCCCACATCAGTTCGAGCGCAGAACACAGGCGCTCCATTTCGTGCTGGGGGTTGGCCAGAAGGTCGTCGTAACGGACGACTTGCAGGCGCTCGGCGGGTATCGCGGACAGATCGTCCAGCAAAATATTGATCGTAGCCGCCCATTGCGCCGCCACGACTTCCTGCAGGGGACGCCCAATCAGCTCACGCCAGCCGGGCACCAAAAGCAGGGACCACGACGGCCCTGTCCAATCCGGCAGCTTCGGATAGGTGCGGAAGCGGCCCGACTGCCAGGCCTCGATCATGCTGCTCAGCGTCGGACGGATATCGCGATGCAAATAAATGAAGTGCGCCTGCGGAAATATTTTCGCCAGGAACGGGATGCGCAGCGCGTTCTTCGGCGTTTTTTCCAACATCCTTACCGGCAGCGCCGGCGAGGTCGAGCCGTCGCGGTCACGCAACTCGGCAAGAAAGCGTTGACGCAAAACCTCCCCCAGCTCCGGCGTGGCATCCGCAGCGTCAAGCCGGTTCGATGAAAAATCATGCTGGACGGGGTTGAGCGCCGGCACGCCTTCGATCAGCGCATGGCTCTCCTGGCCGATGGTGTAAAGCTTGCGCGCTTGCGCCAATGTCTCGAACAGCAGGGTCGAACCCGAACGCGGCGAGGAGATAATAAAGATTGGACGATCGAATACCTCGTCAGGCTTTTCCAGCGACGGGATGGCTGACGTCTCGGGCTTGCGCGGTTCATACGCACCCAAATCGACGCCCTGATCGGCCAGCGCCACATCCAGCAGCATCGGCTTGAGAATCCTCAGTACGTTTAAGCCATGGACGGCGCGCAGCGATGGCGCCGCTGCGCTCATCTCGGTGTTGAATCGATTCAGGGCCTCGCGATACGACGGCCAGCCTGCGCGCGCGGTGCCGTACTGCGCCCACAGGGTTTTCCACTTGCTGATCAGTCGCGAAGAAATCGTCTGGGCTTCGGCTAACTCCGGGTGCGGCATCACCTCACCGAACAGAAAAACCAGATGGCTCTGCAATTCCCATGGCGTCATCACCTCGGGGACGTTGACCGATTCGTAGGCTAGTTCTGGACGATGATTTTCGACCGCGGCGACAGGTTCCGCCTGCCAGCTCGCGAAGCTTCCGTTTCCAGGGGCACGCCCGCGGTTCACCAGGCTCCAGAAATCCTCGCTGCCGACGGTATCCGCCACCAAGTGAATGCGCTCGTCGTCGTCGCCGTTGATGACGCGATGATTGCGCCAGGTATCGAAGATCCAACACTCGCCGGCAGCCATATTCACTTCGCTGTCGCCACAGATGAAGCGCACATTGGGCTTGGTTAGGATCGGCACATGGACACGAGTGCGCTCGCGCCAGTAGTAGCTTACGTCTGCATGCGGCGTCACTTCGGCGTGTCCGCTGAGCTTCATCAGGCGCGTCCGGCCCCACACGGCGCCAAGACGGTGCAGCACCTGGATTAGATACGGGCACAGCTCCAGATAGGGCGTGGGACGCATCGGACCGTTGATGGCGTCAACATCTGGATCACCGTTCACGGAGATGAGCGGCAGAGCAAAATTGCCGGGGAAATTCTGCGGATGCTTGCGCCAGCACTTTTGCTCGAACGCCTGGATTTCGGCCGCCAGCCTGTGCGCATCAAACCGGACGGGCAATTGGACGAAGGGAACGGCAAGTTTCATAAGAAAGCCCCGGCGCCTGGTAAAAGCGGCCACTCCATACTAAGGAACTTGGCCGCCTTTGGGGCGAGGCAGATGCCCTCGCGTGCAACTTTTTAAATTCAACGCACAAGTTCAATTCAACGCACAAGGGTCAAGGCGAACGAAAGGCAGGCTTCGACAAGCGAATTTGGCTCGAGCAATATGGCTCGTCGAAGCGAAGCGCTCGCCGGCCTCTGAATCAGCGAACCCTGTAGGCGCGCAGGAACGTAGCCACGCCGGCCTTCGCAATGGTCTCGATTTCGGCGGCGGCCGTATCGGGACACTCGTCGCAGGCGCACAGACGGCGCAGTAGGAGATCGCCCTTGATCAACGACATGAACTGGATGGCCGCGGTCTTGACGCTTGGGATATCCAGCACGCCATCGTCGACCGCGTCCTGAAACAATCGCTCCATCAGGCGGTGGTTGCGAGCGGGGCCTTCTTCCCAGAGAAGCTTGCCATAACGAGGGTTGCCCTGACGGCAGTCGCTGAGAATCGCGCGAAAGGTACCGATGCTGTCGGTCTGACAGTCGATCAGCATGTGCGCGTTGGAAATCCTTGTCAGAATTTCGCCGATATCGACCTTGGGATCGTAGGCGTAGATTTCTTCCGGCAGCCAATCCTGCACCCGCGACCGAATGACTTCACGGAAAAGATTGTCCTTGTCACCGAAGTGGCTATACACGGTGAGTTTGGATACGCCGGCGTCGGCCGCGATCGCATCCATGCTGGTACCGGCAAAGGCATTGCGCACAAACAACGCCTTCGCTGCCGCGAGAATCGCCGCACGCTTTTCCATATCCTTGGGGCGGCCGGGCCCCTGGGGTCTGATTTGCGCGCTGATACTCATGCCCGCACCTTCACAAATGATGATTCGAGCTTTATTATACGCAACGGTTCAATTATTTTCCAAACACTTGTTTCAAAGCGTTCATATGCAGCGGCCGCAGAAATCAGCGGGTCGCTCGGTGCCGACAGTCAGCCGGTTGCGATGACTTCCGGCACTTCGAAGGCCGCATGACAAGCGGCAGTCTGTGATCGTGCCTTGTCCACGTTGTCGGGCTCCCGCTGCTGCCATTATCCTTTTCCACCTTATTTTGATCGACACGGGACACGAAACAATGGCAATGAACTTCGATCAAGCGCGCTTGAATATGGTGGAAAACCAGGTGCGCCCTTGGGAGGTGCTCGACGGTCGCGTGCTGGACGTCATCGCCAAAATTCACCGCGAAGACTTCGTCGCCGCTGCACACCGTCAGCTCGCTTTTGCGGACCTGTGCCTGCCGCTTGGCCACGACGAAGTGATGATGAAGCCCGTGGTCGAGGGCCGCGTACTGCAAGCGCTGGACCTTAAGCCAACCGATCGCGTGCTCGAAATCGGTACGGGATCGGGTTTTCTAACGGCCTGTTTGGCCAGCCTCGCTGCTCACGTCACGAGCGTCGATGTCCATGCGGATTTCACGGCAGCCGCGACCAAGCGGTTACAAAACGCCGGCATCCACAATGTCAGTCTCGCAACGGGCGAAGCTGTCGAAGCCTGGCAGCCGGACGAATTGTTCGATGCACTGGTGGTTACCGGAGCGGTGTCTAGCATTCCGCCGCGCTGGCTGAGCTGGCTGAAGACCGATGCGCGCGCGCTGGTCATTCGTGGCCAGTCGCCCGTGCAGCATGCCACCTTGTTGACGCACGAGGGTGCCGGACGCTACCGGGAAGAAACGCTTTTTGAAACCGACCTGCCCTATCTCACTCATGCCGAACCGCTGAAGCGTTTCGTCTTTTAAGTTTGCTCCCGACCGATCCCCCACGAGGCACCCCATGCGTTTGAAGCTGCTCTCCCTGGCGTTGGCTCTCGCCGCCATTTCGCTGCCCGGCCACAGCGAAGACCTTCTCGACGCCTACCGGCAGGCACGCGCCAACGATCCCGTGCTGCAGCAGGCTGACGCGACCAATCTTTCCACGCGTGAGGGCGTGCCGCAGGCGCGTGCGCTGCTGCTGCCACAGATCTCCGCCAGCTACGGCCTAACCCAGACCAGCGGCGGCAGCTCCTCAAGCAGCAGCCTCACGGGAACCGGTGGCACAAGCTATCTCTGCGACGGCATCGCCGCGGGAACTGGCACTTATGCGTGTACTGGCCCGCTGTCTACTGGCACGACGGGCGGCAACTCCGACACCGGCCATGTGCGCACGCGCAATCTGTCTGGCGAGATCGATCAGGTGATCTTCGATTTCAGCAAGATCGCCGACCTGCAGGCAGCGCACGCCACCGCTGATGCCAGCGAACAGACTTACCAGTCCGCTGAGCAGGATTTGTACGTGCGCGTTGCCACGGCGTATTTCACCATCCTCACCGACGAGGACGCGCTGACCTTCGCCAAGGCGAACGAAGACGCCTACAAAAAGCAGTACGACCAGGCCGATGCGCAGTTTAAAGCGGGCACCGCTGCGATCACTGGTGCCTACCAGGCCAAGGCAGCGTACGAGGCGGCCAAGGCGCAGACCATCACTGCACAGAACACACTCAACGATGCGCGTGAAGCATTGACGCAGATCACCGGGCAGCCGGTCGGCGATCTGAAAAAGCTGCGCGATGATCTGCCGCTCGATCCGCCGGTTCCGGCAGATCCCAACGCGTGGGTCCAGGATGCGATTAAGTACAACCCGAGCATTCTCTCCCAGCAGTACACGGTCACAGCGTACGAGCACGACATCAGCGCGGCACGTGCAGGCCACCTGCCGACCCTCAACGCTACCGCCAGCCGTGCGAAGAGCACCGAATGGCTGCAGAACGGCAGCGCTTCGGCGTACACGGGTAACGGCCGCTTCGGAAACACGATCGGCGTGACGCTTTCCGTGCCGATTTTTTCCGGCGGCGCGGTGCAGTCGCGCGTGCGTCAGTCGATCTACGAGCGCGATGCTGCCAAGGACTCGCTGGAGTCCGAGCGCCGGCTGGTGATTCGCACCACGCTGAACTATTACCGCTCAATACTGGCGGACATCGAGGAAGTACA
>CAIKJM010000241.1 GCA_903827735.1 uncultured Rhodanobacter sp.
ATGCAGCGCCACGCCCTGCGCATTGGCCGTGCCCTGGCGTATCGCCTCGGCGGCGGCATCGGTGATGGTGATTTCCGGCGGCGTGCGGTCGGGCTTGGCCGCGCCGAACAGCTCATGCAGTTCGCCGCTGGTATAGAGCTGGCGGATGATGTCGGCGCCGCCGACCAGTTCGCCTTCGACATACAGCTGCGGAATGGTCGGCCATTCGCCGTAGGCCTTGATGCCCTCGCGGATTTCCGGGTCTTCCAGCACGTTGATGGTGTGGTAGTCCGGCAGCAGCTCGTTGAGCATGTTGGTGGCCGCGGCGGAAAAGCCGCACTGCGGCTGGCGGCGGTCGCCCTTCATGAAGAGCACCACGCGGTGATCCTTGAGCACGGTTTCAATACGTTCGCGGGTGGCGCTGTCGAGGGACATGGGAGGACTCCGGTAGAGAGGTCAATGATCCCATATGGCGCCGCTGCGCAGCAGGTTCAAGCAGAAAGACGGGTCAAGCCGGCCTTTCTGCGGCAGCCTGGTTTGTTTCAGGCCGCCGGCCGAAGCTGCTCCAGACTGCGCCGACGTGCCGCCAGCGGCGCCAGGGCAAGTGCAGCGGTGGGTGAGGGCATCAGCAGCTCCCGGCTGGCACGGCCCAGCGCCGTGGGCTGCTCGCTCCAGTGGATCAGCTCCATCGCACCGGTGTGGTCTTCGGTCAGCGCGGTGCAGTGCTCGACCCAGTCGCCGTCGTTGAGGTACAGCACGCCGCCAATCTCGCGCACCTGGCCGTAGTGGATGTGTCCGCAGATATGGCCGTCGAAGCCGCGTTCGGCGGCATCACTGGCCACGCGATTTTCGTAGGCGCGGATATACGCCAGCGCCTTGCCGATGTGCGACTTGATGATGATCGACAGCGGCACATACGGCAGTTCCAGCCGGCGCCGCATGCCGTATAGACGCCGGTTGCTCCAGCAGATGAAGCGATGCATCGCTTCGCCCAGATGCACCATCCAGCCGCGGCCGACCTGCTCGGGATCGAACTCGTCGCCGTGACTGACGTGATAGCGGCGGCCGTCGGCACCTTCATGGATGGCATCGAGGCGAATCTTCACGCCGCCGAGGGTTTGCCCCGCCATGCCGCGCAGCGGGCAGTCGTGGTTGCCGGGGATATAGGTAACGTCGACGCCGCGCTTGGCCATGGCCATGATTTCGGCCAGCACCGCGGTGTGATCGGCATGCCACCAGTGTCGTCGGGTCAGCGCTTCCATATCGATGATGTCGCCGACCAGATACAGCTTTTCGCAGCGCAGTTTGCGCAGAAAGTCGAGCAGATAACTCGCCTTGCAGTCGGGCGTGCCCAGATGCACGTCGGAGATGAAGGCGCTGCGGCAGATGAAGTTCGCCATGACGAAAACTCCGGTGGTTACCGGGAGCTCAGTGTCGGACCTTCAGGTCACCGCGGCGTGGCGAAATGGTTGCAGGGATGTTGCGGCGCGCAACATCGGACTCAGTCGCGATCGCGCAGCGCCTGCGCCGCCGACGGTTCGATCGCATCCGCCCAAAGCGTGTACTGCGCCGCGGAGGGATGCAGGCCGTCGTCGGCAACCAGTTCGGCATGCTGTCGCGACAGCGCGGTGATGCTGACCCAGCGCGCGCCGGCGCGCGAGGTTTCGTCGCGCGCGATGGCGTTATAGACGTCCAGTTCGTCGGCGATGCGCTGCGGGCCGCGGGCATCGTCGCGCGCGAAGGGCGTGGTGACCCAGTCGGGAATCGATACCACGATAACGTGCTGCGGCCGGTGGTCGGCCAAGGCGACCGCTCGCTGCAGCAAGGAGGTAAACGCCTTGCGATAACTGCCGGCAGAACGGCCGCGGTATTGGTCGTTCACGCCAATCAGCAAGCTCACCAGCGCGTAGGCTGGTGCGAGTCCTGCCTGATCCATGCCCGCAGAAAGTTCGTCGGTGGTCCAGCCGGTGACAGCGACGATGCGCGGTTCGTCGATCGGCACGCCGCGGCGACGAAGCCGCTGGACGAGCTGCACCGGCCAGCGCGCTTCGGCGGGCACAGATTCGCCGATGGTGTATGAATCGCCCAGCGCGAGATAGCTCAGCGTCGACGTCGCGCGCGTTTTGTGAACCGCGCCGGACATCGCTGCGATGTCGCCGTGCTTTTTCGTTCGGCGAAACTCGCTGATGCTCACGCCACCGCCGCTTCCGCGCGATGCGGCTGCTCGTCCGCCATCCGGCCCAACACCCGTTCGATGCGCACGAACACTTCGCGCAGCTGCGCCGGTGGCGGCAGCAGGGTCAGGCGGAAATGCCGGCTGGCCGCCACGTTGAAACTGGAGCCCGGCACAATCAGGACGGACTCTTCCTCAAGCAGGCGCAGGGCGAAGGCGTTGTCGTCGAAGCTCGCGATGCGGCTGGCGCGAATCTGCGGGAATGCGTACAGCGCGCCGCCGGGCGTGACTAGGTCGAGATAGTCGCTGGCCAACACGCCGTCGATAACCGCCTGACGCGCCTCTTGGAGCCGGCCGCCGGTAGCAGTCAAGGCGCGGACGGTCGGCGCGTCCTGCAATGCGGGAATTACCGCCCACTGCGCGGGCATGTTGGCGCACAGGCGCAGTGCGGCGAGCAGCTGCATGGCATCACGGTAGTCCGACGTGCGCTTCGGATCGCCCGACAGGCTCATCCAGCCGACCCGATAGCCGCAGGCGCGATGCACCTTGCTCAGGCCGCCGAAGCTGATGCAGGGAAGCTCGCCGGCGACTTCGGCCAGCGGCTGGAAGACCGCGTCGTCGTAAAGCAGTTCGTCGTAAATCTCGTCGCATAGCAGCAGCAGGCGATGCCGTGCCGCTACCGCCACCAGCTGCTCCAGCAGCGCGCGCGGATACACCGCGCCGGTCGGGTTATTGGGATTGATCAAGACCAGCGCGCGGGTTCGTGGCGTGATCAGCGCCTCGATTTCTTCCGGGTCGGGCAAATGGCCGTTGGCCGCCGTGCACCGGTAATAGCGCGGTCGACCACCGTTCAAGATCGTCGCGGCACTCCACAGCGGATAGTCGGGGCTGGGCAGCAGCACTTCGTCGTCGGTCTGCAGCAGCGCGCGCAGGCTGATGTCGATCAGCTCGCTGACGCCGTTGCCGATGAAGATGCGCTCCGGGTCGACGTGGCGCGCACCGCGGGCGCGCTGCTGGGCGGCAATGGCGTCGCGCGCCATCTCCAGGCCCTGCTCATGACCGTAGCCCTCGCTCTCATGCAGATGGCTGGCGATCGCCTCACGCAGGTGCGGGGGCGCCTCGAAGCCGTAGCGGCTCAGGTTGCCGATATTGAGCTTGATGATCTCCTGGCCGGACGTTTCCATGTCGCGCGCGCGCCGCGTCAGCGCGCCGCGGATCTCGTAACGCACGTCGGTCAGGTGAGAACTGGGCGCGATGGCGCCGGGTGTGATTGAACCGCCTGTCTTCGAAGCCAACGTCGGGATCCTTCATCGCAACTGCCGGCGCGGTGGCCGAAACGGCGATGCTAGCAGTGCGCCGGCGTTTGGCGCGAGTTGGCTACCGGCGAGTCGAGGCAAATGGCGGTTCACGGACGGGCCATGGAAAGGCAGGGCATAATCACGGCACCCGTGAAGCCAGATCTCCCCCATGAGTGATGCCGAATCGATCGAACGCCTGCGACGCATAGGCTGGCGCGGTGACACGCTGCCCGGCAACGGTCTGCGGCTAGCCCGCGTGGTGGCGCAGCATCGGGCCGGCTACGAGTTGCACGATGGCGAAACGCTGTTCGGCGCACAGCCCGACGGGCGCTTCCTCAAGCGCGGTATCGATCCGGGCGAGCGGCCGGCCGTGGGCGATTTCGTCGAAGTGGCCGACGGCACGCCGCCGCATATCGTCAGCGTGTCGCCACGCCGCACCGTGCTGTCGCGTGCGGCGGCAGGCGAGCGCTACGAGCGGCAGATCATCGCCACCAATATCGACTATGTCCTGGTGCTTACCGGACTGGACGGTGATTTCAATCCGGCCCGCATCGAACGCTATCTGTCGCTGACCGAGGATTCCGGTGCCCAGCCGGTGGTGTTGCTGAGCAAGCTCGATACTCGCGACGACGCGCGGGAGCAGATCGACGCCCTGCGCGCGCGCCTGCCGGACAGCACGCCGATCCATCCGCTCAACAGCAAGGACCCGGCCAGCGTGACGCTGCTGGCGCAGTACCTGAAGCCGGGCGACAGCGCGGTGCTGGTCGGCTCGTCCGGCGCGGGCAAATCTACGCTCACCAACACCCTGCTCGGCGCCGACCGCATGGCGACCGCCGCAGTGCGAACGCACGACAGCCGCGGCCGTCACACCACCACGCATCGCGCGCTGCTGCAGCTGCCCAG
>CAIKJM010000242.1 GCA_903827735.1 uncultured Rhodanobacter sp.
ATCTTCACCGGCTCGATACTCGCCCGCTTTTTGAAGTTGCTGTCCTTGAAGAACCAGTTCTTCTTGGCGCGGATGGGTTTGCAGCCTTCGTAGAAGATCAGTTCGTCGTCGGCGGGGAGTTCCTTGATTTCCTGGGGCAGGAACAGCGCGCGCTTTTCTTCGGTGTAGTTGATCGAAACCTGGTTGGTGCCGCGGCCGCGGCTGGTGCTGCGATGCGGTTTGCGGATGGTCTTGTAGCCGAGCATTTCGCTGTATTCGGTGGCGTCGCTCTGCTCGCGCGGCGCGAACACGATCTGCGCGCCGTGGTTGGTGATGAAGTTTTGCGCGTCGTTGTCGCCGTAGGCCGAACGCAGCTGCGCGCGGCTCTGCACGATGCAAAGGTCGCGCACGCCGTAGCTGGCCGAGATCGAGATGCGCTTGGCCCACACGTCCACCCGGCCCATGGCGGTGAACTCGTCCATCAGCATCAGCATCTGGTATTTCAGGTCCGGTTCTTCGCCCAGCTGCCGGGTGAGGTTGTTGCCGATGACGGTGCTGAAAAAGATGTTGAGCAGTTTGCTGCTCTCATCCAGCTTGTTGGTCGGGATGATGACGTACAGCGTCGTCGGCCGCTTGCGCAGGCTGCCGATGTCGATGTCCGTCGCGTTGGTAGCGGCAGCCAGCACCGGGCTGAGAAACTGCTGCAGCGGCGCCTGCATGGTGGCGATGACCGAGGAGAAGGTTTGCTCGGCCAGGCCAGCAAGGTTGCCGAACACCGTGCGCGTTTGCGGGCTGACAAACGCGTATTGGGGATCTTTCAGAATGTTTTGCAGCATCTCCTTGGTGCTCTGGCCGTCCGTGCCGCTGGAGAAACGCAGGATGCGCTCCAGGCTTGGAAATTTCGGCGAGGTGTTGATGTCGGGCATGACCAGCGGCGGCGCCTGGCTGGTCATCAGCTGACGGGACTCCTCATCCCACGCCTCGAAAAGGTAGGAGGCAAACGCGGTGAACGCTGCGCGGCCCTGCGAGGTCCAGAACGGGTCCTTGCCCTGCTCGTCCGGATACAGAATGGCCGCAATGGTCTGGATTTCGCCGATACGCTTGCCCGGGTCCATGCCGGCCAGGGTGCTCATGGGGTTGAAGCGGTGGGTGTTGCCCGCCTCGTCGTACGGCGCCCACACGCGTATGGCCTGCCCCTGCGACTCGCGCCAGCCGCTGGTGGCTTTGAACAGCTCGCCTTTCAAGTCCAGCACAACCATCGACTGCAGATAGGACAGCAGCACCGGAATCGCGATGCTGGTGGTTTTACCCGAGCGGGTCGGACTGATGGTAATAACGTGCTGGGCGCCGCCCAGCCAAAGATAGTGGCCCTGATACTTGCCGACCAGAATGCTCTGCGGCGTGCGCGTCAGCAGCCCGGCTTTTTTCAGATCGGACAGTTTCGCGAAGCTAGCATCGCCGTGCAGGGATTCGGCCTTGCCCTTGAAGATAGGGATCAGCAGCAGGGCCCAGACCAGCAGCGGCAGGCCGAAGCCGACAGCGCCTGCGGCCTTGATCTTGCCAACATACGGCGCGACCTGCGGCAGGTCCAGCGCCTGGAAATACTGCCACCAGGTATTCCAGACCAGGGGCACGTTTTTCAGCCCGAGCATCCACAGCACCAGCCAGTCTGCGAAGTAGAGGCCACCTACCAAGCCCGCCAGCAGCAACGCCAATGCCAAAACCAGCTTGCCCGTGCTCATCGCCTGTCTCCATTCCGTGGGGAGTCCGATGCTGGTGCAAGCCTTGCTGCCCTGTCAATCCGGGCGGTCACTATGTATCCGTAGGCTGCCGCCCCGCCGGTTGATGAAAGCCGACTCGACCGCCAGCTCCATTTCTGCCAAATTTCAAAAGGCGTGACAAGCCGCCAACTGACCGTCAAATGTCCGAAGCAACCTTAAGCAACAGCTTGCCGCGGTGACTGCCGTCGAACAGGCGATTGATCACGTCGGGCGCGCTTTCCAAACCATCGGCCACGGTTTCTTCGGCCTTGAGCTTGCCTGCGCTAATCCAGCCAGCGAGTGCGTGCACGGCTTCCTTGGTTTTGGTGTAATCGAGTACTAGGAAGCCGCTGACGACAAGCCGCTTCATGATGATCACGCTGTAGTTGTCGCTGGCGCGGCCATCGCTGTTGTAACCGGAGATCAGACCGCACAGCGCGACACGACCGCCTATCACCATGCGCGACATGACCGCCGCCATGATGTCGCCACCGAC
>CAIKJM010000243.1 GCA_903827735.1 uncultured Rhodanobacter sp.
CTGCATTTCGTCCTCGACGCCGTACAGGTCGAAAATCGGTCGCTCGCCGTCGTAATGTTCGATGCGGTCGTCCAGGTGCGGCATAAACTTGTGCACGAACTTGACCACTTTTTCGAAAGTCGCATGGGAGTCGATGCGCACTTTTTCGATATCGTCGTTGAGCATGTCGCGCAGGCTGCGCAGCGGCAGCGACAGCTCTTCGTAAACGCGTTCGCCGACCTTGGCCTTGGCGATATTTTCCTGCACCACGCGCCAGACCTTGCCGAGATAGGTCACATCGAACGCCAGCGACTCGGCACTCTGCCCTTCCGCGTTGGTGCGCACGATATAGCCCAGCGGGTTCTCACCGATCAGCGGCGTCAGCACCTCTTTCAGGCGCTGTCGCTCGGGCTCGTCTTCGATGCGGGTGGAAATGCCCAGCGTGCGCGCATACGGCAGCAGCACCAGATAGCGCGAAGGAATAGAAAGATGCGCTGAGAGCCGCGCGCCCTTGGTGCTGATCGGGTCCTTGACCACCTGCACCACGATCTCCTGACCCTCATGCACCAGCTCGCTGATCGACGGCGTGTGTCCATTGCCGTTGCCGTTTAGCTCGGTGCCGTCGGCCGTCGGCACCGGTGCCGGCCGCACGATATCGGAGGCGTGCAAGAACGCGGCGCGATCCAGTCCGATCTCGACGAACACCGCCTGCATGCCGGGCATCACGCGCTGCACGCGGCCCTTGTAAATATTGCCGACATAGCCGCGCTTGGAGGCACGTTCCACGTGCACCTCCTGCAGCATGCCGTTCTCGACAACGCCGACCCGCGTCTCGCGCGGCGTCACGTTGATCAGAATCTCTTCGCTCACCGGACACTCCCCCAATTGATCTTCTTTATAGCCGTTGACGAGCCTGCCTGTCGATGAAACCTTTCGCTGGGTAGTCTGCAACATCAGTGATTTACGACACCCTTCTGACGGATCGCTTGATTCAGTTCGGGGCGGGATCGACGGCGGAATCAGCCAGCGATCGCGACAGCGGCGGTTGCTCCAGCTCGGCGCGCAGGCGCGGCAGGCTCTGGGGGTAGTTGGCCTGCACGAAGGCGATCAGGCCCTCGCGCACGCGGCAGCGCAGGTCCCAGCTCAGTGGCGAGTCGGCCGAACTGACTAGGGCGCGCAGCTGCATCGCTTTTTCATTGGCGTCGGTCACCTGCAGCAGGCAGACCCAGCCGTCCCATTCGGGCGCCGCCGCGCAGATGCGCTTGAGCTCCTCGCGCAGCGGTTCCAGCGGAAGGCTGTAGTCCACCCACAGAAACACTGTACCGATCAGCTTCGAGCTGGTGCGCGTCCAGTTCTGGAACGGGTTTTCCATAAACCAGTTCAGCGGCACAACCAGGCGGCGCTCGTCCCAGATTTTCACCACCACGTAAGTACCGGTGATTTCTTCGATGCGGCCCCATTCGTTCTCGATGATGACTACGTCGTCGAGCCGAATCGGCTGGGTCAGAGCGATCTGCAGACCGGCGATGAGATTACCCAGCACCGGCTTGGCCGCGAAGCCGAGCGCCAGGCCGGCCACGCCAGCCGAAGCCAACAGGCTGGTGCCAATCTGGCGCACGTTGGGAAACGTCAGCAGGATCATCGACAGCGCCAGCAGCACGATCAGCACATTGAAGGTACGCCCGAGTACGCGAACCTGGGTGAGCACGCGGCGCGCGCGCAGGTTGTCGGCCTTGTTCATCGGATACTGATGAATCGCCAGGCCTTCCAGCGCGCCCACGCAGCGCACCAGCAGCCACGCGCCCGTGGCAATCAACGCGACCAGCAAGAGATGCTGCAACAGATCGAGCGCCAGCAGCCGGTTCGCCTCTGGCGCGAGGCGCAAGGCAAGGCTCAGCATCAGCAGCGGCACCAGCCACTCCATCGGCGCGCTGGCCCTGCGCAGCAGATCGGCCGCCAGCGGTCGGCCGCGCGCCAGCCGCCGCATCACCGCCCATCCGCTGCGGCGGATGACTACGGCGAGCAGTAGCGCAACACAGACTGCGCCGCCCAGCCGCACCCACGGCTCCTGATTCCATAGTTCGCTCAATGACATGGCGACAGTGTGGCGGTTGCGGCGTCCACGGCGTGTCGCCGAGGCATACAGAACTCGTTCAAATCCACGTCATCCATCGCGTAAAGTAGCGCCATGACGGCGACCCCGACACTACTGGCCTGGAGCGGCGGCAAGGACTGCCTGCTCGCGCTGCAGCGGCTGCTGGCCGATCCGCAATGGCGGGTGGTTGGCTTGTTGACTACGGTCAATCGCAACTATTCGCGCGTGGCCATGCACGGCATCCATCGTGACATCCTGTTGGCGCAAACTGCCGCGCTCGGGCTGCCGTTGATCGAAGTATTGCTGGACTGGCCCGGTAGCAACGACGCCTATGAGGAAGCCCATGCCAAAGGGCTGGTCGAAGCGCGCATGCGCTGGCCCGGTATTCGCCATTGCGCCTTTGGCGACCTGTTCCTGCAGGACGTGCGTGATTACCGCGTTCGTCAGCTCGGTCGCGACAACTGGCGCGCGGTATTCCCACTGTGGGGTGAGGCCACCGCAGCACTGTCGCGACGATTTGTCAGCGAGGGACATCGCGCGGTGCTGTGCTGCGTGGATACCCAGCAACTGGATGCTGCGTATTGTGGCCGCGAGTACAACACGGCCCTGCTCGACGAACTACCTTCCGGCACCGATGCCTGCGGTGAACGTGGTGAATTCCATACGCTCGCTTTTGGTGGCCCCTTGTTTGCCGAGCCATTGAAGCTGCGCCGAGGCGAGTCCGTACTGCGCGACGGACGTTTCCAGTTCACTGATTTCCTGCTTGATGGCGTCAGGCCGCCTAATATCAGGCTTGATGATTGACGATGCAGAATTTCATGCACGCGGATGACGGCCATGTGCTGCCCGACGTGCTGCAGGCGGGACTCACGCTGGTGTTCTGCGGCACTGCCGCCGGCAGGCGCTCGGCCGCCGAAGGCGCGTACTACGCGCATCCCGGCAACCTGTTCTGGCGCGCGCTGCATCAGTCCGAGCTGACGCCACGCTTGCTGGCGCCGGCGGAATTTTCACAGCTGCCGAATTACGGCATCGGCCTTACCGATCTGGCCAAACATCACATCGGCAATGACAACCAGCTGCCTCGCGATGCTTTCGATGCTGCCGCACTTGTCGCCAAGATCGAATATTACGCACCGCGCCTGCTCGCCTTCACCAGCAAGAACGGCGCGCGCGCCGCGCTCGGCCACGCCGTCGATTACGGCCTGCAGCCCGGCACTATCGGCGAAACGCAAATATTTGTGCTGCCGTCACCGTCGGGACAGGCGCGCGGCCACTGGAATATCGCGCCGTGGCTGGCACTGGCTAAGCTGCTACGCAAGCCGCTGCCAGCTCAAGCGATCGTGTGAACGGCGTGGGCCAAACGACAGTCCACTGACCTTGCCAGCCCCGTCAAAGCCAACGCCAAATCTCGGCACGCTGCCCAGCCCGAAATGGATCACATAGTCGAACCATTTCAAGCCGCCCTGCGATCGCTGGTCCTTGCATACGGGCATGGACGAAATGCCGTACGGCACCAACTCGCCAACCAGCCGTTTCGCCAGGCCAGCCTTCATCGTCCCATCCAACTTGGCATTCGCGTGCGTGGCATCTGTACTCCCTTGCTGTAGTTATTCGAAGACAGCCTTTACGCCGGGCGTGCTGCCGTCCACGAGACGTACGCGATCAGCCGAGGGACAGCGACGCAACTTTGCCGTCGGCATCCAGTCCGAGCGAGAATTTCAGCCGGCTGCCCGGACCGAAATAGATCACGTAGTCGGACCAGCGCCGCTTGCCTTCCGTGCGCTTCCCCCTGAAGACGAAAGCCGACGGCCGACCGTACGGAAGCAGCTTATCGCCCATCCGTTTGGCCAGCCCGGCCTGCATCTTGGCCGCCAGCTTCGCGGACAATTGCGCCGCGTCCGGCTCCCCGCGCTGCCACTGCAGGAACACCGCCTTCGCCGCCGCCGTCGCGGCGACGTCCTCGCCAGCAGCCGGGCGCGCCGCCGCGACCGCTAGTTCGGGATAAAGCTCCTCGAACACCGCCGTAGTGATCCGTTCGCCGGGCTCGGGGTCGTCCTTGCCATTGGTGAAGGCGATGATCTGTACGCCTTGCTTGGGGTAGTACTCATTGGCCGTGGTGAAACCGAGCGAACCGCCGGTATGACCGATGCGCAGCTGACCATTGGTTGTATCGATGAACAAGCCGAAGCCGTAACCGGCATCACCGTCATCCGTAGTCTTCACCGAGGTACCCATCAAGGCATAGTCCGCCGGGGTGACGATCCGGCCGCCTTGCAACGCCAGGTTCCACTTCTGCAGATCACCGACGGTCGAGACCAGGAAACCTGCCGGCCCACCCACCGAATCGCTGATCGTCCCTGCGCGCTCGATGCGCCCGTTCTCGCGGCTGTAGCCGAGCGCCATGTCTGGCAGGTGCGTCTCGTCCCCCACGGTGAAGGTCTGCGTCATCCCTGCCGGATCGAGCAAGTGGTTCTGCACGTAGTGCCGAAAGGACTCATGCGAGAGCAGTTCGATGATGCGGCCCAGCATGGCATAGCCGGTATTGGAATAAGCCCAATGGCTGCCCGGTGCAAAGTCCAACGGCTTGCCGGCGATATGCGCCATAAGCTGGTCGAAACTGGCCGGCTTGCCAATCGTGTGGTCGGCATCCATCGCGTCGAGATATTCCGGCAGGCCGCTGGTATGCGAGAGCAGTTGCCGCAGCGTCACCTCGGCCGCATGCGGTGCATCAGGAAGATAAGTTGCCACTTTGTCATCGATGTGCAGCTTGCCCGCTTCCTGCAATTGCAGGATCGCTGCAGCGGTGAACTGCTTGGTGATCGAACCGATCTCATAGTGAGTGTCTACGGTGGCTGGCAAGCGCTGCTCACGGTTGCGCAGGCCGTAAGCGTGGCTGTAGACGATATGGCCATCCTTGGCGATAGCGATGCTGGCGCCAGGGGCCGTGCTGTCATGCAGGATCGCCATGACATCCGCGGCGATCCGCTTCGTCTGGTCGCTGGTGACGGCATCGCTGGCGATCGCTGCGGTGGAAGCGCCAAGGCAAGCGAGAAAGAGGAGGGTGCGCAACATGGAAGACTCCGGTTTCGGAAGAGGCGCCCCAGCGGGCACAACAATTGTCTAAGGCAAGAGCCGTACCAGCCAGCAAGCCAAAAATAGTCCTTTGATTTCGCTGATTTGCAAATAAATTGCCGGCTTCGACATAGTCCGCGGACACCGGGGCGGACAGCCGGACACTATCGCAAAAGATCAATCCAGCGACGGAGCACGCCCCTTGCCGACCTCCCGCTCCCGCATCATCTGTCTGCACGCATGGCTAGCAGCATTAAAATCACGGCGGTGAAAATTCGGCGGTTAATGGCGCTCGAGGGCACATTCAATTTGGCGTGAACATTCATCCATGCATTTTCATCGATAAAGTACGCGAGTACCCGCGTAAAAGGAGCGCAGGCATGCAGCGAAGCGACAGCCTGTGCCATCAACAATATCCGGAGTGCGTCATGATCCGTTCGATTCTCGTCTGTGCCCTGTTTAGTGGGGCTGCCTTGGCCAGCACCACCTCCGCTGTGCAGACCTCCGCTGTTCAGGATGAAACCGATGCCTATGCATCGATCGCCCAACTGCAGCAGCAGATGGACGCTGGAAAGCTCAGTAGCGCAACTCTGACCCGCCAATTTACCGCACGTATTCAACAGATCGATCAGAGCGGACCAAGCTTGCGTGCCGTGCTGGAAGTCAATCCGGATGTAGCGAGTCTTGCATCAGCGCTCGACAAGCAGCGCAAGAAAAAGCACGGTCCGCTTTATGGCATTCCTGTGATGCTGAAAGACAATATCGACACCGGTGACCACATGCAGACCAGCGCCGGCTCACTGGCACTGATGGGTGCACCAGCAACGCACGATGCCGCCCTGGTCACGCGCCTGCGCGATGCCGGCGCATTGATCCTGGGCAAGACCAATCTCAGCGAATGGGCGAACTATCGTTCCGACCACGCCAGCAGCGGCTGGAGTGGTCGTGGTGGGCAGACGCGCAATCCGTATGCGCTCGATCGCAACCCTTGCGGGTCTAGCGCAGGCTCAGCCGCTGCGGTGGCCGCCGGGCTGACCACGGTGGCGATCGGCAGCGAAACCGACGGCTCGATTATCTGCCCGGCATCGATGAACGGTCTCGTCGGCATCAAGCCGACGCTGGGTCTGGTCAGTCGCAGCGGCATCGTGCCGATCAGCCACAATCAGGACACTGCCGGCCCCATTGCACGCAACGTCGCCGATGCCGCGGCCCTGCTCAGCGTCATCGCCGGTAGCGATGCCAAAGACCCGGCCACGATCAATGCAGACAAGCACGCCACCGACTACACCCGCTTCCTCGATCCGAACGGCCTGCGCGGCAAGCGCATCGGTGTGGTGCGACAGCTCGGTGGTGCGGAGCCAAACGCCGATCGCATGCTCAATCAGGCGATTGCGGTGATGAAGGCAAACGGCGCCATCATCGTAGACCCCGTTACGCTGCCGCATCTCAGCGAACTGGGCGCGCCGGAGACGACCGTGCTGCTGTATGACTTCAAGCACGACATCAATGCCTATCTGGCGACGCGCAGCGGCCTCAACGTGCACACGCTGGCCGATCTGATCACCTTCGACAAACGCGAAGCGGCACGCGAGATGCCCTGGTTCGGGCAGGAGCTGTTCGAGCAGGCCGAAGCAAAAGGCCCTCTCACCGAAACGGCATATACGCAGGCTCTGGAAAAAGCGAAGCGGCTGGCAGGCCCGGAAGGTATTGATGCGGCGCTGAAGGCGAATCACCTCGACGCACTGCTGGCGCCGTCATGGGGGCCGGCCTACATGACCGATCCAGTGCTGGGTGACCACATCGTCAGTGGTGATCCCACCGTGGGTGGTGCCTCGCAGCCGGCAGCCGTTTCCGGCTATCCATCACTCACCGTACCGGCGGGTTGGGCACACGGCTTGCCTGTAGGCATCGTGTTGTTTGGAGCGAAATGGAGCGAGCCAACGCTGATTGCCATCGGCTATGGCTTCGAACAGCACACACATGTTTGGCAGCCACCGAAGTTTCTCGATACCGTTGCCGGCAAAGCGCAGGTCATCGACTGATCATCCGTACCATGCCTCGATCAGAGTCGTTCCCGCTGCAGCACGGGATCCGAGTGGAACGACTTCGGTCGCGACGCGTGCCCGTTTAACGCCCCAAATGCGCCGACTCAGCGCCACCTCTGACTAGCACAATCGCCTCACTTTCTTTTTGGCGAATCCTATGAATGTGCGAATCGCTCTGGGCATCATCACGCTGTCTGCGTGCTGTGTCACACATGCCGCGCTAAAAACCAAACCAGAAGTCTTCGACAAGACTGCCTGGGAGCAGTCGCAAAAATCATTTCGCATCTACGGCAATACATACTACGTGGGCACCAAAGGCTTGAGCGCCATCCTGATCGCCTCGCCGGATGGCGAGATCCTGATAGACGGCACGTTGGCGAAAAACGCGCCGATGATCGAAGCGAATATCCGTGCTCTTGGATTCAAGCTGAAAGACATCAAGCTGATCCTAAATTCACACGCGCATTCCGATCACGCCGGTGGAATCGCCGCGATTGCGCGCGACAGCGGCGCGCCGGTTGCGGCAAGCGTCAAGGGTGCCAAGGCCATCATGCTCGGCGGTGACGACCCGGATGATCCGCAGCACGGTGACGCACCGCTTTATCCCAAGGTCGACAACGTACGCAGCGTGGCGGATAACGAAACGGTGCATGTAGGTTCTCTCGCTGTACAGGCCCATTACACGCCGGGACATACGCCGGGCAGCACCACATGGACATGGACATCATGCGAGGGCAAACGCTGCCTCTCGATGGTCTACGCGGA
>CAIKJM010000244.1 GCA_903827735.1 uncultured Rhodanobacter sp.
GCCGGGTTTTTTTCGCAGCAGAGTGATGCGGTTGCCACCTTTGGCGCCTTTGCCCGATCGATTTTTGACGATGCCGGCGATCAGCTGTTTCGGTGTCGTCAACGGCTCGGTGCCCGGGCTGTTGGCTTCGACCACCAGCACATCGTCGTTCGGCAGCACGTAAAGCTGGCGCGGGTGTTTCAGACCGCTGGCGATCTTTTCGATCTTCAGGCCCGCCGCTACCTTTGGCATCTGGCCTTGCTGCCAGCCGATGCCATCGGGTACCTGCATCGGCGGCTTGAGAAAGTTCTGTGCCTTGGGCAATGAAGGATCGCTGCCGGACTGCTGGGCAGGATCGAATGAGGCTTTTTGATCGCAGCCGACGAGCGCGGTTGCTAGGGCGAGTGCTAGCGTGCCGCGGTAAATGAGCTTAATCATGGACGATATTCCCCGACGCAGCGTCCTGCGCGGCCGTAGCGACACGCCCGATGGCCATAAGGGTGACGGTAATGACCGAAAGCCAGACGCCTTCGGGAATCGCCCCATAAGCGTCGCGGCTGTGCACGAACGCGTTGAAGATGGCTGCGATGATGGCGAGGACGTTGAGCCAGAAATCGAGCTTTTCCGTGCTTAAAGCGAAGCGCCTTGCAGTAATCCACACCTGCACCAGATTGATCAGTCGCGGGATGACAGCAAACAGCAACCCCATGGCGATGAGCCACGCCGCACTTTTAACCCACAGCACATTGGCACTGCGCGCGTAGATAATGTCAAAGATCAAGGCGGCGACAAAGATTCCGAACGGTATCGGATTAAGAAGGCCATAGACGGCGTTCGCCACTACGGAGCGACGCGGTGCGACACGGAAACTCATGAGCGTGGCCTTGATGGGGTGGGCGAGACGAGCTTCGGTCCGAGCGATCGGCGCCATCATCCGACGGTCGAATGGCAGGTCGTTACAAATCAGTTTAGACAGATGGATGTCCACAACGTGTCTGGGTTGCGGCGTTGCTGCGGCTGAGAAAGCAGTGCCGCGCCAGCGATTCAATAGACTCTGTTCCCCGCAGGAATCAGTTTCCCCACTCCGGAAAGGCCGTGAGGGCGTCCATGTAGTTATGGATGACGTCGGTGTGCGCGTCTTCCTGCCAGCCGCCCAGCGCATCGTGTTTGACCAGGTCGCGCGGTCGGCCTTTCTCGTCGATCGCGTACTCGGTGAAGTTGAGCGCTTCGCGTGCCTGATCGGCGAGGGCGGTGGAATGGATGGCTTTTGCGTACATGGCCAGCACGGCGCCATAGGTCGAATTCACGCCGCCCCAGGCGTCATGGTCCTCGTCCTGCTCGTGGCACACGGTGACGCCGAACTCCTGATGGGTGAAGTTTTTCTGCACGAAAGCGATCAGCGTGGCCGTGTCGGCGCGCCACTGCGGATCGAGTGCGTCGCGTTTTTCCAGCAGGTAGCGGGCTAAGTTCAGCGGTGCCCAGGCGTTGCGATTGCTTGGCGTATCGTGATCTTCGAAGAACTGGGCAAAGCGCGCGCCGTCGGTTTCGGCGCTGGCGATTTGCTGAGTTTTTATCCATTGCCATAGCGCTGCGCGCTTAGGCTCGAACTCGGTATAGCCGCGTGCGATCAGCACGTCGTAGAGCCGCAGGATATAGGTCATGTCGCTGGAGATGGCGCCGCGCGCGGCACCGCTGCGGTGATCGGCCCGAAACGGCCACGGCGAATGGGTAGGGTCGCCCGGCCGCTGGTTGGCTGCCAGCACGCGTGCGTTGTGCAGCGCCTGATCGAAGTACTCAGGGTCTTTGGTGGCGTCGGAGAGTAGCGCCAGCGCGTAGCCGGAAACGCCGCCCTTGTCCGGTTCGATTTCGTAGGGATGATCGGCCTGCGAGCCGCTGTCCGACGGCAAAGGAAACTGGTCGCGTCTTCCGGTGGAATGCGGAAACCGGGGGTACTTTCCGGTATCGGGCGTGAGGCTTTCTTTGAGCAGGTAATCGCCCATCTGTCGCGCGATCGCCAGCGCCTTTGCCTCGTGCCCGCCGCGATAGGCGTCGTATTTCAGATACGACAGAATGCCCATGGCATTTTGTGTGGCCGGAATCGTGTCGCTACGCTCGGGCATCGCCTGCCACTCGCCGTCGACGAAGGTCGTGGTGACAAAAATCGGATAGCCGTGATCAGCACGCGCGCGCTCGTAGAAGCGCATTTCTCGATCAATGGCGACGCGCCATGAAATCCACGGCAACAGGTGACCCTGGGCATCACGCTTGGCGACATGCCCGGCAATCATTTCCGGTTTCGACGTTGGATTGGATATCGCCGGTGCGCAAGCCGCGAAGGCGGCGACACAAAGCATGTGGCGGGTGCAGCGTGATTTCATCGAGCAATCCGGGGACGACTGTGGCGTATGAGAAGTCCGTGTCATCAAAACGCGCGGCTTAGGGCGCGTCAACCACTATGGCGCTCAGCTGGTTCCGTACGCAGGAAGGGCGCCGTTACCGACGCCCTTCGTTTATCGCTGCGAGTGAATCGCCCTCGGCGCTTGACCTAGGGACTTAGCCCTGCTTCTCAAGTGCCTTTACGGCGTCCAGCGTCTCCTGCACGTGCTTGGTCGGGCTGAGGCTGGAATAGACGTGGGTGATCTTGCCCGACTGGTCGATCACGTACGAGGTGCGGTCCGACCAGTCGGGCTTGAGCATCAGAGTCGCGTCGTACTGCTTGGCGATCTTCGCGCCCTCATCCGCAGCGACCGGGAACTTGCCCCCGCAGTGTTCGGTTTCCTTGGAAAAATCGGCCAGCTCCGAGGTGTGGCCGGCGGTCACGCCGATCACGGTGGCATGCAGCGCCTTGAACTTGTCGATCGATTCGGAGAACAGGTGCGCCTCCACATTGCAGCCCGAGGTGTGCGCGGCCGGGAAAAAGTAGACCACCACCGGCCCTTTCTTCAGCGCGTCCTCCAGGTTGAAGGTGAAGGGCTGGCCGGCAAGATACGCCGGCGCGGTAAAGTCGGGCGCCTGCGTGCCTTCCTTCAGTGCGGCGAACGCCGGCGCGGAAAGGATGGCGGTGCCGACGAGGCTGAGGGCGGCAAGTTTCAACAAGGACTTCATGCGGGCGGTTCCTGTTTGGGCGGAAAGGTCACAAGGTTTATACGCGATAATTGATCCGCTGGATGCTGGATGCGACCAAAGGACAAAGCGACTGGCGGCGGTGAAAGTTGCCGGAACCAAGCACGGCGACGGCGCGACAGTGCTGCGGCGAAGCTAGATTTTGTTGAATCGGCCATCTCGCGGAACCCCGACGCTACGCGGGTTTTTCCTCGTTAACAGATGGGGAATATTGGTCGATACATTCGGCTTCAAGACGCCCAGAGATGCCGCGATTCAATCGATCGACGTCATCGTTGCATCGAAGCGTCGCCAGTGGCCGTCGGCGCCCTCGATAACCACGCGAGTCTCCTCGCGGCTGGTTCGCGCCAGCGACGCGGCGCGTTGCATCGCAAAACGAATCGCGGACAGCCGTGTCGAAAACGTCTGCCGGGCGGCATCGTTACCGACTAGCACGCGCCAGATGGCATCGCGCTCGGCCGCAAAAGGAATCTTGAACGTGACCATGGCGGCGACCTCCAGGTGAGAGACGTACTGCGAAAGCGCGAAGCGTCCGACGCAACGAGATGTCGAACATTCTGTACAAGCAGATACGTATCGGCATGCGGCCGGACTCAAACATCGAAGAATCGATTTACTGACCAGCCTGCAATGTCAGCGCCTGGTGAACCCCGAATCATGCCTCCTCACCCGCGACCCCCTGTTAGAACCTGCCGTGTGGCTGGTGCTATTGGGTCTTTATCTCGACATCCAGCGCATACGTTTCAAAGATCGACTCACCATGCAGATCTACGTCGCCCCCGACACGTTGGATTGCGCGATGCCCAGCCTGATACTGCTCGAACACCGAGCCTCGCCTGCGCGAGCTGTATGGCGACGTCGCGCAGGTCAGCCTCGGCATGATCTGGCCGGAGTGCGTCATCTGCGCGCTTGGTGTCGGCGCGCGGCGGCAAGGTGTCAGAGTAGGGCGCAGATAAAAACGGCCGCGTTTCAACCTGGCCCAAGCTGCTGCAGAAGTCGAGATGCCTAAAGATTCCCGCTGCCCTCGGGGCAGTGGTGATAAGTTGTCGAACTTATTGGCAGGGTCCCTGGAGTTGCTTATGTCCGTTGTTTCCGTCGCCGGATTGCCGGCGGTTGCGCGTCCCCGATTGACGCGTTTGGTAGTGGCTATTGCGATGACGCTCGCATCGGGCGTGTTGGCGGCGCAGGAAGTGCGAACCGATCAAGTGCCGCCACCGCAGGACACGCCCTACGTCGGCACCGTGACGCTGCATGTCGATGCCAGCGACACCGCGCAGGGCATTTTTCGCGTGCACGAAACCATCCCGGTGAAGCCGGGCGCGTTGACGCTGCTGTACCCGCAGTGGATTCCCGGCGACCATTCGCCGACGGGGCCGATCGCCATGCTGGCCGGGCTCAAGCTCAGCGGCAATGGCAAATCATTGATTTGGAAGCGCGATAAGTACAACGTCTACGCCTTCCATCTCGATGTGCCGGCGGGTGTCTCGAGCATCGATGCCGACTTCCAGTATCTGTCCGGGCGCAGCGATGATTTCGAAATCACCGACCGCATGATGGACATGGAATGGAGCAAGGTATCGCTGTATCCGGCCGGCTATTTTTCACGCGACATCACCTTCGCACCCAGCGTGACGCTGGCGCACGGCTGGCAGCTCGGCGTGGCTCTGGAGACGGCCTCGCAGTCGGGCGACACGATCACGTTCAAACCGGTGACGTTTAACAACCTGGTCGACTCGCCGATCTATGCCGGCCAGTATTTCAAGCGCGTCGATCTGAACCCCGGCGGCGATGCGCCGGTGCATCTGGATATCGTCGCCGACGCGCCGAAGTACCTGGAGATCACGCCCGAGCAGCTGAAGGTGCACCGCGCGCTGGTGACACAGGCGGTAAAGCTGTTTGGCTCGCACCACTACGATCACTACGACTTTCTGTTTTCGCTGTCGGACCAGATGGGCGGCAACGGCACGGAGCATCATCAGTCCAGCGAGGACGGCCTGGGCGCCGATTACTTCACAGCGTGGAGTGACAACGCACCGGAGCGCGATCTGCTGGCGCACGAGTACACCCACTCGTGGAACGGCAAGTTCCGTCGCCCGGCCGACCTGTGGACGCCCAACTTCAACGTGCCGATGGGCGATTCGTTGCTCTGGGTCTACGAAGGCCAGACCCAGTACTGGGGCTTCGTGCTGACCGCGCGCGCGGGCATCTGGACGCCGCAGCAGTTTTTCGACGCCCTGGCGATGGTGGCCGCCAACTACGACCGCAATCGCGAAGGTTTTCAGTGGCGCACGCTCGAAGACACGACCAACGATCCCACCGCGGCCCGACGTTCGGGTTTGCCCTACCGCAGCTGGCAGATGAGCGAGGACTATTACAGCGGCGGCCAGATGATGTGGCTGGAGGTGGACGCCAAGCTGCGCGCGTTGACGCACGACCACAAATCGCTGGACGATTTCGCGCAGGCGTTCTTTGGCGTGGACAACGGCAGCTATGTGACCAAGACCTACACCTTCGACGACGTGGTGGCGGCGCTGAACACGGTGGCCCCCTATGACTGGGCGGCGTTTCTGCACGCGCATGTCGATACGCTCAACCCGCCGCTGCAGAACGGTCTGGCGGCGACGGGCTGGAAGCTGGTCTATACCGACAAGGAAAGCGACTACGAGAAGCAGTACAACAGCCGACCAGAACCTTCCCGCCACCTTTACAACTTTGCCTGGTCGATCGGGCTGACCATGAACGATAAGTCGCAAGTCAACGACGTGCGCTGGGACGGTCCTGCCTTCAAGGCCGGCGTCAGCACCGGCGCCACCCTCGTCGCTGTGAACGGGAAGGATTATTCCACCGACGTGCTGAAGGAGGCGATCACAGCTGCCAAGGACGACCAGACGCCGGTTCAGCTGCTGCTGAAGTATCAGGGTGGCTTCCGCACGGTGGCGGTGGATTACCACGGCGGCCTGCAGTACCCGCATCTGGTGCGCGTCGAAGGTACACCGGACTATCTGAGCCAGATCATCGCGGCGCGCAAGTAGCGGGCGGCGGCGCTATCGCTGCTTAGTATTATCGAAGATGGCAAAAGCACCTATGGTCGCTTTTGCCATCTTTGCGTTTAGACGGCTGATCGTGGTGAAGGGCATCACCAGGCGCTCGCGGGGTATCCAGCAAGCCTGTGCTGCCGGGCATCATCCGCGGGTGCGATTGCCCGCGATGCTGTCGAGCGTTTTTAGCGCGTCGTCGGGTAGCGTGATGTCCGCCACGGCCAGGTTTTCGCGCAGATGCGCCACCGACGCGGTGCCCGGAATCAGCAGGATGTTCGGCGAGCGGTGCAGCAGCCAAGCGAGCGCCACCTGCATCGGCGTGGCATCGAGTTGCGTGGCGACGTCCGACAGCGCCGTCGACTGCAGCGGGGTGAAACCGCCGAGCGGGAAAAACGGCACGTACGGGATACCGGCGGCGGCGAGCTCGTCGATCAGGGCGTCGTCGTGGCGGTGGGCGAGGTTGTACTGATTCTGCACGCCGACGATCTCCGCGATGGCGCGTCCTTCGGCCACCTGCGTGCGGGTGACGTTGCTGAGGCCGAGATGGCGAATCAGACCCTGCTGCTGCAGCTCGGCCAGCACCGTCAGCGGCGCTTCGAGCGAGCCTTCGGCCGGGCCGTGCACGTCGAACATCAGGCGCAGGTTGACCACGTCGAGCGCATCGACGCCCAGGTTGCGCAGATTGTCGTGCACGGCACGGGTGAGATCTTCCTTGGAGAACGCGGGATTCCATGAGCCGTCCTCGCCGCGCCGTGCGCCGACCTTGGTGACGATCACCAGACCGTCGGCGTAAGGATGCAGCGCTTCGCGGATCAGCTGGTTGGTGATGTGCGGACCGTAGAAGTCGCTGGTGTCGATGTGATCGACGCCGCTGGCGATCGCCTCGCGCAGCACGGCGAGGGCGCCGTCTCGATCCTTCGGCGGGCCGAACACGCCCTTGCCGGCCAGTTGCATGGCGCCGTAGCCCAGGCGCTTTACAGTGCGATCGCCGAGCTTGAACGTGCCGGCTTTGCGGATGTCGGTCATGGCTTTTCTCTCAGGGTTTTTGCTGTCGGGGACCTCAAATATAGGCACTCGACGCTTGTATGATAACTAGGTGCAATCGGCACGGGCTGTATGGAAAATCGAACAATGTTGCCGAACCTTGCCGATCTCTCCGCCTTCGTGGCCGTGGCACGAGCCGGCGGGTTTCGCGATGCCGCCCGTCGCATGGATGGCAGCGCCTCCAGTCTGAGCGAGGCCGTGCGCCGGCTGGAGAGCACGCTCGGCGTCAGGCTGCTCAACCGAACCACGCGCAGCGTGGCCACCACCGAAGCAGGCGCGCGACTGCTCGATCGGCTGGCCCCGGCGCTGGGCGAGGTCGAGGCCGCGCTGGATGTGGTCAACGGCTTTCGCGACCGCCCGGCC
>CAIKJM010000245.1 GCA_903827735.1 uncultured Rhodanobacter sp.
CCAGCCCTTCGGCCAGCACGCCGACCTGGGTGCCGATGTGGACATAGCCGACGATGCCCAGCACCTTGTCGCGCGTTTCGAAGCTGCCGGCGGCGGACTTGGTCCAGCCGCCGCGATGGCACAGCGCGTTCTTCTGCGGGATGCCACGCAGCAGCATGATCGCCTCGGCGATCACCAGTTCGGCCACGCTGCGCGTGTTGGAGTAGGGCGCGTTGAATACCGGAATGCCGAGCTTGCGCGCCGCGCCCAGATCCACTTGATTGGTGCCAATGCAGAAGCAGCCCACCGCGATCAGCCGCTTGGCGTGCGCCAGCACGTCGTCGGTGAGCTGGGTGCGCGAACGGATGCCCACGATATGCGCGTCGGCAATGCGCTGCTTGAGCTCGGCTTCGGGCAGCGACTTCGTGTGCAGCTCGACCTGGCTGTAGCCGGCGCGATGAAACACCTCGACACCGCTGGCGCTGACGCCTTCGAGCAGCAGCACCTTGATGTCTTGGCGGGGGTACGAGGTTTCCATGACGACCTTCTGCAGAAAGTAAGACCTTTACTATGCCAGAGCGCGGCACTCCGTGTGGCGATGCAACACTGGACGCGGTGGCGGGCGGCTGGCAGGCTTCGTGAGTCACCCGGAGCCCCGCATGTCGCCCAACCCGCTCGCCGAACTGATCCGCCGCCTGCCCGAATTGCGCGTGCTCACCGAGCCGGGCGATCTGGAACATTACGGCCGCGACTGGACGCGCCGCTGGACGCCCGCGCCGCTGGCGATCGCGCTGCCGGCGAGCATCGACGAAGTGCAGGCCATCGTGCGCTGGGCCAACGACTGTAACGTTGCGCTGGTGCCATCCGGCGGGCGCACGGGCTTATCCGGCGGCGCCGTGGCGGCCAACGGCGAACTGGTGCTGAGCCTGGAGCGGATGAACCGCGTGCTCGACTTCAGCGCCGTCGATCGCACGCTGACCGTGCAGCCGGGTATCACGCTCCAGGCCGTGCACGATGCGTCGGCGGAACACGGCCTGCTCTATCCGGTCGATTTCGCGGCGCGCGGCTCGTGTTCGATCGGCGGGAACATCGCCACCAACGCCGGCGGCATTCGGGTGATCCGCTACGGCAACACGCGCGAGTGGATCGCCTCGCTGAAGGTCGTTGCCGGCAACGGCGAGCTGCTTGAGTTCAACCGCGGCCTGATCAAGAACTCCAGCGGCTACGATTTTCGCCAGCTGATGATCGGCTCGGAGGGCACGCTGGGCATCGTGGTCGAGGCCACGCTGAAACTCACCGATCGGCCGCTGCCGTCGCAGGTCATGCTGCTGGCGCTGCCTGACATGGATGCGCTGATGCAGGTGTTTGCGCTGTTCCGCGCGCAGCTGCCGCTGCAGGCGTTCGAGTTTTTTACCGATCGTGCATTGCATCACGTGCTGGCGCACGGCGCGCAGCGCGCGATCGACGGCGAGCATCCGTATTACGTGGTGACCGAGTTCGACGCGGTCGACGAAAAGACGCAGGAGCTCGCGCTGGCGACCTTCGAGCAGGCGGTGGAAAAAGGCTGGGTCAGCGACGGCGTGCTGGCGCAGAGCGACGCGCAGGCCGCGGCGCTGTGGCGATTGCGCGAAGGCATCACCGAAAGCCTTGCGCCGCATCGGCCCTACAAGAACGACGTGTCGGTAAAGGTCAGCGCCGTGCCGGCGTTTCTGCATGAGATGCAGGCGCTGCTGACGCACGAGTATCCGCATATCGAGGTGGTCTGGTTCGGCCACATCGGTGACGGCAATCTGCACATCAACGTGCTGCGGCCAGAGGACCTGGACGAGGACGCGTTTATCGCGCAGTGCGAGCACGTTACCAAGCTGCTGGCCGCCACGCTGAAGAACCACGGCGGCAGCATCTCGGCCGAGCACGGCATCGGCCTGGTCAAGCGCGCGTATCTGGAAAGCACGCGTGACCCGTCTGAAATTCTGCTGATGAAGGGCGTGCGCAAGGTGTTCGATCCGCGCGGCATTCTCAATCCCGGCAAGCTGTTTACCGATGGCTGAAAGCGGCTCGACTGCGCGCGCGTGGTAGCCTTGATGCTGAGTTTGCACGCCGCCTGGAGCCCCTATGCCGTCGACCCTGCGTTCGCTTTACCCCGAGATCGAGCCCTTCAACAGCGGCACGCTGGCGGTATCGCCGCTGCACACGCTGTACTACGAAGAGAGCGGCAATCCGAACGGCAAGCCGGTGGTGTTTCTGCACGGCGGTCCGGGCGGCGGCACCAATCCGAAGTGCCGGCGCTTCTTCGATCCGGCGATCTATCGCATCGTGCTGTTCGATCAGCGCGGCTGCGGCAAATCCACGCCGCACGCGGAGCTCACCGATAACACCACCTGGGATCTGGTCGCCGACATCGAGCGCATTCGCATGCACTTATCGATCGATCGCTGGCAGGTGTTCGGCGGCTCTTGGGGCTCGACCCTGGCGCTCGCCTATGCACAAGCGCATCCAGACAAGGTGACCGAGCTGGTGCTGCGCGGCATTTTTCTGCTGCGCCGATCCGAGCTGGAGTGGTTCTATCAGCAAGGCTGCAACGCGCTGTATGCCGATGCCTGGGAAACCTATCGCGACGCGATTCCCGAAGTGGAACGCGCCGACATGATGAGCGCGTATTACCGCCGCCTCACCAGCCCGGACGCTGCGACTCGCGTGGCCGCCGCGCGCGCCTGGTCGGTGTGGGAAGGTGCGACCAGTTTTCTGTGGCAGGACCGCACGCACATCGCGTCCAGCGGCGAGGACGAGTTTGCGTTGGCGTTCGCCCGCATCGAGTGCCATTACTTCGTCAACGGCGGCTTTCTTGAGCATGACGATCAGCTGCTGCGCAACGTCGAGCGCATTCGCCATATTCCCGCCGTCATCGTGCAGGGTCGCTACGACGTGGTCTGCCCGATGCGCAGCGCTTGGGATTTGCATCGCGCCTGGCCCGAAGCGGATCTGAAGATCGTGCAGGATGCAGGGCATTCGGCGTTCGAGCCCGGCATCATGCATGAGTTATTGGAGGCGACGGATCGGTTTGGTCGCTAGGATTCGATTTCAGCTCGCGCTTGCACTACGTTGGCAGGTGATGGTCTTGTCCTTCGCCAACTGGCAGCTTTCGTAGGGACCGTGGCCGGTAAACCTGACACCGAATAGCTTCACAAATTGCTCGAAGTTCTTTTGGTCGTCTGGGTTACCGGCCCCACGGAAGTTATAGGATTTTGCCGACATTGATCCGGCAATCTGATCGCTGCGACTAGGCAGTTTGTTGCCATGTGAATCAACTGCGCTGCCTGGAACCATCGCTGCGGCAGGATTTGTAACCCCATCAAAGTTCGCATCCATGTGGCTGCCATCCATAAAGCGGACGGTAACCTTACCTGGCACGACGCGCGACGTATCGCGTAGAAATGCAGTGGCACCAGATGGGTTGTCGTGCCCCATGAGCACCAGCCGGACGCCGTAGTGGTTGCGCTCCAGTTCGTCCGTCAGCAGGTTTTGATCCCTGCCGCTTGAGAGCAAATCATAGGCGCTTATCGTTGGATGGCTACGGTATTCGTATACCCAGGTTTTTTGGTCTTCTGTTCTTAGCGTCCCGGCAACTACTGAAGATGTTGCTGCAACGAAAATGGCGTTAAGAAAGACTTTTTTAGCAATTGACGGCATAGTTGAAACTCCCTTGAGTATGATGAATGCCTAACTTCCTTGCTGCACCCGCCAAAGTGCATGTTAGCCGTTCCTGCATCTTTGAAGCGCTATCTCAAAGACGCCTGCGCGATATAGCGCTCGCAGAGATGGCGATTTCGCTGTTGAATTTAGCGAAGCGCTAGTTAAACGGAAGCGAGTTGTTTCGTTCCGAAAATCTTGTCGCCCGCATCGCCCAGGCCCGGCAAGATGTAGCCGTTTTCATTGAGGTGATCGTCGATGGCGGCGGTGTAGATGTCGATATCGGGATGGGCGGCTTCAATATTTTTGAGGCCTTCGGGAGCAGCGACAAGAAAGATGCCTTTGATGCGTTTGCAGCCGGCGGCCTTGAGCATGTCGACGGTGGCGATGAGAGTGCCGGCGGTGGCGAGCATGGGGTCAACGATCAGGGCGATGCGTTCGTCCATGCGGCCGCTGAGCTTTTCGTAGTAAGTGGTGGGCTGCAAGGTGTGCTCGTCGCGCTGGAGTCCCACCACACTGACCTTGGCCGACGGAATCATGTCGAGTACGCCGGGCAGCATGCCCAGGCCCGCGCGAAGGATTGGCACGATGGTGATCTTTTTGCCCTTGATGCGCTGCACCGTCACGGGATCCCCGGCCCAGCCGGTGATAGATTCCTCGACCGTTTCCAGATCGGCGGTGGCCTCGTAGGTCAGCAAGGCGGCGACTTCACCGGCCAGTTCGCGGAATTCCTTGGTACTGATACCGGCGCGACGCATCAGGCCA
>CAIKJM010000246.1 GCA_903827735.1 uncultured Rhodanobacter sp.
GACATCACCTACGGCACCAACAACGAGTTCGGTTTCGACTACCTGCGCGACAACATGGCGCTGAGCAAGGAGCAGCGCTACCAGCGCGGCCTGCACTACGCGATCGTCGACGAGGTCGACTCGATCCTGATCGACGAAGCGCGCACGCCGCTGATCATTTCCGGCCCGGCCGAGGATTCGCCGCAGCTGTATCTGGCAGTAAACAAGATCGTGCCGCGAATGATCCGCCAGGCGGACGAGAACAGCCCGGGCGATTACTGGGTCGACGAGAAACAGAAGCAGGTGCACCTGTCCGAAGAGGGTATGCAGCACGCCGACGAGCTGTTGCGCGAGGCCGGCGTCATCGAGCAGGACAGCGGCCTATACGATTCGAAGAATCTGGCCGTGGTGCATCACCTCAACGCGGCGCTGCGGGCGAACGGCATTTACCAGCGCGACGTGGATTACATCGTGCGCGACGGTGAGGTCATCATCGTTGACGAATTCACCGGTCGTACCCTGGCCGGGCGCCGCTGGTCCGACGGCCTGCATCAGGCCGTCGAGGCGAAGGAAGGCGTGCCGATCCAGCGTGAGAATCAGACGCTCGCCACGGTGACGTTCCAGAACCTGTTCCGCATGTACAAGAAGCTGGCCGGCATGACCGGCACCGCTGACACCGAAGCGTTCGAGTTCCAGAGTATCTACGGTCTGGAGGTGGTGGTGATCCCAACCCACCAGCCGATGATCCGCAAGGACAACTCGGACATGATCTTCCTGTCGCAGGAGCCTAAATACCGCGCGGTGATCGAAGACATCAAGGCGTGCCACGAGCGCGGCCAGCCGGTGCTGGTGGGTACCACCTCGATCGAAGTGTCCGAGCTGCTGTCCGGCCTTCTGACCCAGGCCAAGGTCGCGCACGAGGTGCTCAACGCCAAGCAGCACGAGCGCGAGGCGCACATCGTCGCCCAGGCCGGTGCGCCAGGCCAGGTGACCATCGCCACCAACATGGCCGGCCGCGGCACCGATATCGTGCTCGGCGGCAGCCTCGAGGCGGCCATGGCCAAGCTGCCCGAAGACGCCACCGAGATCGACCGCCAGCGCGTCAAGGCCGAATGGAAAAAGCTGCACGAGCAGGTGCTTGCGGCGGGCGGCCTGCACATCATCGGCACCGAGCGCCACGAGTCGCGCCGCATCGACAACCAGCTGCGCGGTCGTTCGGGCCGCCAGGGCGATCCGGGTTCGTCGCGCTTCTACCTGTCGCTGGAAGACAACCTGCTGCGCATCTTCGGCGGCGAGGGCCTGATCCGCTGGATGAAGCGCTTCGGCATGAAGGACGACGACGCGCTGGAAGATCGCATGATCAGCCGGCAGATCGAAAAGGCCCAGCGCAAGGTCGAGCAGCACAACTTCGACATCCGTAAGCACCTGCTGGAATTCGACGACGTCGCCAACGACCAGCGTAAGGTGATTTACCGCCAGCGCGATGAGCTGCTTGAGGGTGAGGACGTGTCCGCCACCGTGGCCGATATCCGCGAGGACGTCGTGCAGTCGATGGTGCGCGCGCACGTGCCTGCCGAAAGCATCGACGAGCAATGGGA
>CAIKJM010000247.1 GCA_903827735.1 uncultured Rhodanobacter sp.
GAGATACGAATTCGTGACTGGAGTTCAGACGTGTGTCTTCCGATCTCATCCCCCCATCACGGCCGCGCCCGCGACAAGAATGACGAGCGACAACCATCGTGCCGGCCAAGCCATAAACTTCATCGCGTTTTCCCCGGGTTGCGGAGCCGAAAGGCGTGCGGACGTGCCCGCACTAAGCCGGCCATGGCGACAAACTCAACAACAATATAACCGGATAATGTCCGAGAAACCGGACGCACTCTTATGCCGTGGTGGCCACACTTAAATAGCGTGCAGGCTTCAACCCCGCCGCCGCGCCGAGCTGCCTGTTTTCTTTCAAGTACATCACACCCGGCAGCCCACAATCAGCCTGACGTATTAATACATTAATCCGTGTACGGGACTAGCGTCCGATAAAGCCAATGCGCCCGAGCCAAGCCTGAAACATCGTCGGCCACTGGTCCTCATCGGGGATGCCGTCGGACAAGCCCGAACCGTGCACGCCATGCTTAAAAAGATGCACGTCGGCCGGTACCTGGTTGGCGCGCAGAGCGGCGGCGAAAGCCACGCTGTTTTCGGCACTGATGCGTTGGTCATCCTCGCTTTCGAAAAGAAAGACGGGCGGTGCGCCGCGAGTCACATGATGCTGACCGGAAAGATCGTCTTCGAGTTGCTCCAGGTTAGGACCGTTGTAACCATAAAGCAGGTGTTTCAACGAACTGGGTGATGCGTATTCCGACGGCAGCATCGAAATCACCGGATAGCCCAGGCCAAGAAACGCCAGCGTTGCGCGCGCGCCGTCGACCGCGTCATGCACCGGCAGATCGAAATCGCTGTCCGGATGCAGCACCAGCGTGCTGGCCAGATGGCCGCCGGCCGAGAAACCGAACACGCCAATACGGCTGCCATCAATACCCAGTGCGCGCGAATCGTGTCGAATAAGGTTCAGAGCGCGTCGTCCGTCCCACATCGGCACCGGATAACGATAAAGCCCATCGGGCTGCACCAGACGGTAATACAGGACGAACGCGACGACGTGCAGATGACTCGCAAAATATTCGGCCACCGGCGCCTGCTCTTTTGCATCCGAGAGACGGTCGTAGCCACCGCCGGGAATAATGACTATCGCCGGACTATTTTTATTACGCACGCCCACCGGTGCATACATTTTCAAATAGGGAATATCGCGGCATGGGTCATCACCTCTCGCGCCGGGCGCGATCCCCGGCCAGAGTCGAATTTCCGTAGCGTCCGACGAATCAAAACAGTTTTCCGAGCTGTCGGTTTGGCGGTCAGCCCTCGCTCGATCAGCGTGCCTCGCCGACGCCGCTCCTGCAAACACCACTATCGAAAGAAATGTGGCAACGACGAAAACCTTGTAACGCATGCCACGCTCCATCAGATAACAACCAAGAAAATTACAGGGCTTCGCCCCGCACACATCTCAAGACTGGGGACCTATCAGTGAACGGTTGCGAACCGCGTTAAATCACTCGGTACGAACGATGACGTCTGCGCGGTCAACATCGCCCATAAGACACATGATTTCTCATCGATATGCTTTAGTGAAGCGATCGCTCGCTCGCATCTGTGCATCGCACATACGCCGGCAGTGTGGTTAGCGCGTGGTATGAAATCGTCAGGGCGTGACGCATTCGTATTGCCGATCGCGCACGAGCGAAGTACATTCGGAGCGTTGTAGCTCAAGGCAGGAGAGCCAGATGCTCAGCCCGTTCAACGTTCGTCGCGCCACTTTCTCGATCGCTGTTTCCGTTTTATTGATGACAGGATGCCATCCAGCCATGTCAGCCCAGACCAGTGCCACTATCGCTCCCCCGGCCCCAACGCATGCCGTGCCGTTGAAGTTCAAACAGCATAATTTTGAGGCTGTTTGCTACAACACGCTGACTTGCAGCGTCATCTATGCCAATAACGACTTTACCAGGCTGTTCGAAAACAAGCCCTCGCCATCACCAAGTTCTCCTGACTACAAAAAGTCTTGGGGCACCGCTTCGTATATCGGCATTAAAAACTTTCCACCACCAGCCGAGGTCCGCTGGAAATCGAAGGATGGGGTAGCGCACGAGACCAAAGTCGATATTGGCGACATCTTCAAAGACGAGCTGATCTGGCACAACGTGCCTAAAGCGGATATGGCCGATTTTTACAGCGGCCCCGTCGCTGGAGAGCCCGATATTTTTCTTGAAGTGAACGATCGAACCATCAACGTCTATATGACGACATTGATTCCGACAAAGACCGAACAAATTCCAGGAAACAAGAATAGTAACGGTCGTGACGATATTTTCCTGGCGTGGAGCCATACCTACTGAGCAAGGAGCTACGCCATGGGTGGAGAATCTCAAAACCCGAGCAAAGACGGCGCGCCAAAGGACGGTTCGTTCTATCCCGCTGACGCACAGAAACTGCAGACCTATAAAGAAGCTGGCACTGCGCTTTCAGAATTCAAAGCGCCCGTGCTCATCCATGCAAACAATCCACACGAACGGCTCTTCGTCGCCTGTATGGATGGCACAGGAAACGATGAAGTAGCTGATCCGCTGCACAAGACCAACGTCGCAAAGATAAATGACCAGGTCACTGCCCTGCGCTTGGGCGGCAGCAATCAGATTCACAACGGTTACGTCGCCGGACCGGGGACGCAGAGTGGCGCCATCGCAAGCACTTTGGACGGGATGAGTGGCGCCACCTACAACAAGCGTACCGAGGAGATGTACAAGCAATTCATCGATCAAGCCTGGAAGTGGAAAAGAGAGGATCCCCAGGCACAAATCAGAACAGCCGACATTGGTTTCAGTCGTGGGGCGGAACAAGCAGCCGGCTTCTCCCGTCTAGTGCAAGAGCGCGGCATCCAAGATCCTACGGGAGCCAAATACACCCGTGGCTCCGACGGCATGATCACGCACGTGGAGTACACCAAAAAACCGCTGGTCCCACCCGGTGAAGTAGCCCAAGCGGTTGGACTGTTTGATCCGGTTGGCACTGGCAACCCGATGAAGCATCAGGACCGTCGTCTGCCGCCCTCGGTGATCTCCGGCTTTCAAATCAATGCCGACGACGAACGCCGTGGGCTCTTCAAATCCGATCGCATCATCAAACCGGGGGAATCCGTTGACGGCCGCTTTCTGGCGGTAAACGTAGCTGGTGCGCACTCTGACGTCGGCGGCAGCTATCTGCGTGATGGGCTGGCGATCCGCAGCAACAACCTGATGACCGACTACTTAAACGGTTTGAGCGACAAGCCGTATCTGCAGAAGCAGGCCGAGCCGACCGATCAGCGACTGAACGTGGTGCATCGCTCCGAACAGAGCATGCTGCTGTACAAGTTTTATCCGAAGATTGATCGAACCGGCCCCGGCGGCTACAACGATCTTTTGGTGCCCAGAAATCAGATCGGTCGCGTAGGCGATGCGTATCACGCAGAGCCGCGCAACGAGGCACTCAGCAATCAGTTCGAACGACAGAAGGTAAAAATTGGCGCGTTACCCGCACCGCAGCAGGCGGCAACAGCGGCGACGAATGACCTCTCCTCACGGCTCGACAATATGCTGGCGGCGGGGCGATCCGGCGATCGTGCTGCGTTTCGCGCTGATACCCAGGCACTCGCCAATTCCGACGCGGCACGTACCATGCAAAACCAGGCGGCGACCACGATCAACCGACAGCCTCTGGCGCAGCAGCCGCAAGCCCCATCGCAACCTTCCCAACAGCCGATGCAGCAGCAGACGCCCGCCGTTGGCAATGGACCTCAGCGCTGACTATGCCGTGGCAAACGGCGATCGAGCAAGGAACGGAGCGAAATGCAAGAAGACGAATTGACCGTACTGATCAGCAAGACCGCCGCCTTGATGGAACAGTTCGAACGACGCTGCGATGAAATCGACCAGCGCCTGCTGACGTCGTCGGAGGAACTCCAGAAGCTCACCCAACAGCTGCCGGCCGTGGTGAAACAGTCGGCGATAGAGTCCATGCAGGCGGTCCCTGGCCAGGTTTCGAGTCAAGTACAGCTCGGCATATCCCGTCCCGTTGCCGAGTACCAGCAGCGGCTGGATAAAGCCGGCAACGACATCGGCCACGCCTCGCATTCGCTGGCGCAGCAGATCAAGCAAATCGAAAACCTGCAGCGACTGCTGATCTGGAAAGTCATCGGCATTACGGCCGCCTGCTTTTTGCTGCTGCTTGGCGGCGGCGTGTGGTTATCTATGCATTACACCAAGGTCATCGAAGAAAATCAGATCAGCGCCGATCTGATGAAAACCTACAACAACGCTGACCTCGTCATGTGCGAAAAAGGCCAGCTCTGCGCGAATGTGGATATCAAGGGCAAGCATTACGGCGATCATCGGCAGTACGTTCCCGTACTATCGAGATAGCGCGAATGGGCACCGGTCTCCATAATCATCGTCGGATTTTTTACCGTCGAATCGAATAGGGCAGAGCGATATCGGCAAGAAGTTAGCCGCCCACATTTCGGCTTACTCACTTAATGCGTCAATCAATAAGCCTTTCTCGGAGGCTATATGCAGAAACAAGCGATTCGCCCTTGGGTTTTTATTACGACCATCTTCGGCATCCATGCATACGCTCACGCGTCATGTAACAGCCAAAACTTCAACAGTCATGCAGACCAGATTGCCTGCGAGATCCGACAAACAAAAATGACGTCGATTGAAGTGGATCGAACCTTCGAAAAAGTGATGGCAGCCAACCAACGATTCGAAAAAAATCCCGGCACTGCGCGTGGATTGTTTACGCATGCTCTAACTTCCGACCAAGCGGGTTGGCGCGTGTGGATCACCGAGGATTGCAAATTGCAAGGGGACGTTTCGATGGGCACCGCCGGCTCGGATATCGAGCAAGCATGCCTGCAAAATGCTTATTTGCAACGCATCAAGACGCTTCAGCACATAGCAACAACGTTGGGTAGCTAGCGGCGTTTCGGATGCATCAATATTGCCCGCGATGATATCGACCGCTGCGCGTGTCTAAACGTCACGAAACAGCTATTTGCGTCGTAAAGCGAATCGATACTCAATCGAAATCACGACGTCAAAGGAAAACTCCCCGCACGAAAGCTTTCTTGAGAGATTCGTCACCGGCCTCTTCCGCACCACTCTGGCATCGCATAAGCGGTCCATCAATCCAAATCACTCGCCCAGGCCTACACTGTCCCACCACGACTTTGGAGACTCATGCATGCGCAGCCTGGATTTCAGCTCGTGGCAAACGCTGCTTTCGACCCTGCTGGGGCTGTCCGTCATCACGCTGATCGGCGTGGGCATACGGCTGTTAGCCATGCAGGTGATCCAGCAGCGGCGTGAGCGGGAGAATCGGCAGATCAACGAACGCTTGCGCACACTCATTGCTGCGTATAAGACACTCGGCGGTTCGTTCACCGGCAATCTTGCCGTCGACCCCAGCCATCTGCGTGATCTGCGACAGCGCCAGGAGCAGGCGGTGGCGTCCGGTGCTTCGGCAGTTGATTCGGCCTCTGCCGCACTGCCGTCGTCTGCCGAGCGCCCCCGACGGATACGCGACGCTGTCGAAGCGGCGCTATCGGACATCATTCTGCTGGGCACGGAGGAACAGGTCGAACTCGCCGCAAAGGCGGCTACCGAACTCGCCGAAGGTCGCGCGGTGCATACCGCGGAGCTCGTAAAGTCGCTGCGTAACTTCATTCGCCAGGTGCTGGATCTGGAGCCCATTTCGGCAAAGCTCTCCATTCCGCTGCAAGGACCCGCCCGGGTCGCCACCACGCGGGGCAAAGGCGAAGGTGGTTCCAAAGGCGAGAATGGAAGCGGCGGCGGCAAAAGCGGCGGATCAGGCGGCGGCGTGGGCGGCATGGGTATCGGCGGCGTCCATCCTGACGACGATGATGCCGACCACCATCATTGAGCGCTGCAACCGATCGCTGACATAAGCGATACGGCGTAATCAAAAAACTCGTTCTCGCTAGGCGCAACGCCGACGTGGGTACGATGGCGCCAGGCAGCCACGTAAACGTTGGTGTAGCCAGCGCCCACTCCGACGCAGCTGTCTTTTCAAGCCGTCTTTTCAACTATGCGCA
>CAIKJM010000248.1 GCA_903827735.1 uncultured Rhodanobacter sp.
AAACGGACACCAACACCAGTATTAGCCAGCTGCGCAATCAGATCGAAACCGCGCGCATGGACCTTACCGAAAAGCGCTCACAGGAAGCTTCGCTCAACGCACAGCTGTCGGGCGAGTCCGAAGTCAACGCTGTGCAGACCTCCAGCGGCATCTATGAGAGCCAGATGGCCGACCTGCAATCGCAGCTGGATAAGCTGCGCATGACCTACACCGATGACTATCCCGATGTAGTGCGCGTTCGCCACCAGATCGAAGACCTGCGTCAGCAGATTGCGCATGCCGATCAGCGCAGGCAGAGCGGACATACTGGCGTCGCGGTCGACAGTAACGTGCAGTTCAACCCGCTTTATCAGCAAATGAAGGGCCAGGTGTCGACGTTGCGTTCGGATATCGCCGCGGCCAACGCACGCCTCAATGCCAGCCAGGCCATGCTGGAGTCGGAGCTGGAACGCAGCAAGCGTATCGCCAACTCCGAGGCCGTCACGTCGGAGCTGACGCGTGACTACACGGTCAACCGCGACGTGTACCAAGACCTACTCAAGCGACGAGAAAACGCGCGGGTATCGATGAATCTGGACGCCGACCAGGGTGGACTCTCTTTTGTCGTCCAGAACCCTGCCGTCTTGCCACTTACGCCATCGGGGCTACGCTTCGTGCACTTCGGTGTAGGCGGCATGGCCGCTGCACTAGCGATTCCTTTCGGCCTGCTCTTCGGCATCGCGCGTTTCGACCCGCGCGTGCGCTCGGCGGCGCAGCTGGAGCGCCTAACCGGACTGGCGGTGCTTGCCACCGTCCCGTTCTATCCCACACCGGCGGATCGACGCCGCGATCATCTGCGCAATACCACGCTGGTGCTATTGGTAGCGGCGGTGCTGGCCGCTTATGGCATCGTGTTTTGGCTGAAGTTGACGGGGATCGCATGAACGCCAAGGATGACAACGGCCGCCTGGTCAACGCCAGCAGTGACGACACTGCTCAAGCCGCGGGCAATTCCATTGCGCGCATGGTGGAAACCCGATCGCTGATGCCGACGCAGCTGGAAGATCGTCGCCTAATCCATCGCGAGGATTCCGTTCGGCGGCAGTCGGATGCCTTTCGTGAAATCCGCACGCGCTTGCTTTGGCTAGGCGGCGAGCACAATTTCGTCACCCTAGTAGTGGCCGTGAGCCCAGATTCGGGAGGCAGTTTCGTCGCACGCAACCTGGCTACTGCCTTTGCGTTCGACGAATTCAAGACCAGCCTTCTGATCGACTGTAATCTTCGTTATCCCGCCCAACACAAGGCGCTTGGCGTGGATCCATCGGGTGGTGGGCTGATCGACTATTTGGAACATCCGTCCATCGGCATCCAATCGGCGCTCTACAGCACCGGCATTCCGCGATTGCGGCTGATTCCTGCCGGAAAGTTGCGCGAAAATACCGGTGAGTATTTCTCCTCCTTTCGCATGCGCGCGGTGATTGATTCGCTGCGCTGCCGCTACACGGACCGTTACATTTTTCTCGATGGCCCAGCCATTAAAGGATCGCCGGACGCTCGCATTCTTTCCGACCTCGCCGATTTCGTGGTGGTCGTTGCGGGATACGGACGCGATACGCCGAATGCCATCAGCCAGGCGGTAGCCAACTTTGATACCAACAAGCTGGCTGGAGTGGTTTTCAATAACGCGCCGTGAGATGACCGTTCACACCGACATAGTTCTGCTGGGCGACGACGGAGCCGGCGACGCATGCAGGGCGACATCGCCAGAGGAAGGGGACTGATGCCCGCATCCAAATTACTTGTCGGCGCGATCACACTAGCCCTGACGACGGCAACCGCCCAGGCGTCAACCGGGCAGTTCGATTATTCGATCTACGCCGGCCTGATGCATAGCGACAATGTGAGCCTGAGTTCGACCGATCCGATAAGCCAGAACGTGCTGATTCCGGGCATCAACTTCAGCTATGCGCAGACGGGCTCCACCGTGCAGGCGAATGTCGCTGGGACGCTGGAATACCGTGATTATCTGGGCAACGCTTTCAGCAGCCAGATCCTTGGACAGCTGTCCAGCCAGGTCAACTGGACAATTCTGCCGCAGCGCCTCGATTTCACGGTGCAGGATTTTGCTGGTGTGCAACCATTGTCCACGTTGGCCAGCAACGCGCCCAACAATCAGCAGCAGACCAATGTACTGAGGCTCGGCCCGACCCTGCATTTTCGCCTTGGCGAGACGATGCTCGGCCAGGCCGAATTGCGCTACATCAACAGCGATGCCTCAAAGAATAAGGAGTTCAACTCGTCGCGCGGCGAAGCCGCTCTGCGCATCTTCAAGGACCTCAGCGCCACGACTCAGGTGTCGGTGAATCTGGAAAGCCAGAACGTCGTGTTCGCCAACCCTTCGGCGGCAGCGGAAGCTTTCTATCTCCCGGGTGCGTTGACGACCGATCCGAATTACACACGTAACGAGCTGTTTGGCCATTATGTCAGCAAGCTTTCCCAGGTCGATTTCGATCTGGCACTGGGTTGGTCGCAGATTGACTTTCACAGCGCGCCGAGCACGTCCACGCCGCTGGCGCGCTTTACCGTGGGCTGGCTGGCAACACCGAGCAACCGCTTCCAGCTGAGCGCGGTGCATCAATACTCCGATGCGGCCGAAGACTTGATTCTCCAGCAACCGGGGCAAACGCTTTTTGGCACGGATGCGCGGCAATCCAGTGCATTCATCGCTCCGCTGGGCATCAATACCGGTAATTCGGTGATTGACTCGCAGGTTTATCTGGATCGTCATGTAGAGGGAATCTATTCGTACAGCAGCGAACGACTGACTTTCAGTATCTCGCCGCGCTATGGCAACAGCGATTATCTGAATAATCCGTTTTTCAATCAGTCCGACCGCAGCGCCAGTACGGCGATCAACTATCGCTTGACGCCGGTGACGACCGTATTCGGCTTTGGCACCGAAGAATCGATCACTTACCGATCTTTTGACCGACGCGATCGCACCGGAGACTACGGCGTAGGCTTAGCGCGGCAGGAAACTCCTCACTGGAGTTGGCGCGTATCGGTCAGTCACCTGCGGCGCAGTAGCTCAGTACCGAACAATAGCTACAGCGAAAACGAAATCTACGTCGGCATCGTCTATAAACGATGAGTGAGCAACCCGTTCCGGCAATACCCGGTTATTTTGGTGTCGACAACCAACTGTTCGGCCTCTTCCATGGCGTCACGGGTCCCGCGCAGACCGCCGTTTTGCTCTGCCCGCCGTTCGGACAAGACCTTATTCGCAGCCATCGCGTCTATCGCCAGCTGGCTGAAGCGCTGGCCAATCGCGGCATCCCCTCGTTACGTTTCGACTATTTCGGCAGCGGTGATTCCAGCGGCAATAGTATCGAGGTGGACTGGCTGCGCTGCCAGGCCGATGCACAGGCGGCAGCAGCGGAACTACGCCGGCGCAGCGGCTGCCATCGGCTGGTCGGCTTCGGTGGACGCCTAGGCGGCAGTCTCGTTCTGATCTGTGCGGCGGCGGCCGAATTTTCCGAGCTGATCGTCTGGGACCCCGTCGTTCATGGTGCGGCCTATGTGGCGCAACTCGATGCGCTGCAGGATCAGTTGCGGCTCGACTCGATGCGTTTCAGCCAGCCCCGCTCGTCGCTGGACGCTGCCGGTCAATGGCTCGGCTTCCCTGTCAGCGCGCGGCTTCACCAGCAGGTGTCCATGGTGCGGATCGCGTCGACCTCCGTGCCCACCCTGATACTGGATTCAACGCCGCAGGACACGCCGAACGAATTCGCCCCTCTGCAAGCCGGCGGTGCGCGTGTAACGTCACTCGCGCCTACGACGGTCTGGAATGATCTGGATCGCCTCGAGCACGCGGTGCTCTCACCTGGATTGATTCGTGCCGTGCTCAGCCAGTTGGGAGCGGCGGCATGACGCGGACGCAGGGTTTCACCGAAAAAGCTTTCCGCCTCGGCCGCGCGCAGCATCTGATTGGGGTGGCGGGCTTACCCGACAAGCCACAAGACGGCGCTGGCGTTGGCGTCATCGTTCTCAACTCGGGGCTGGTCCACCGCATCGGACCGTTCCGCCTGCATGTGGACCTGACCCGTCAACTGAATGTCAGCGGCTACCCTACCCTGCGCGTCGACCTGTCCACTCTGGGCGATAGCAATGGCACGCAAGAATCCCTGTCGCGACGCCAGCAAGTAAGCGCCGATGTGGCCGACGCCATGACCCTGCTGCGTGAACAGTCCGGCTGCGTGCGTTTCGTGCTGGTCGGGCTTTGTTCCGGCGCTGGCAACGCGCATATCGCCGCGTGCACTGAAAAAGCGGTGGCCGGCGTCGTGTTTCTCGATGGATACACCTACCGCACCGTGGGCTTCCTGCTTCGCCACTATCTGCCACGGGCGTTCAGATGGGCCAGTTGGCGTCGATTCCTCCTGCGCCGCGTGCATCGCCAGCAAGTCGCACCGTCAGCGGCGGACTTCGGCCATAAATATCCCGCGAGAGCGGAGGTCTCTGCCGAACTGCGCGACATGCTCGAACGAGGACTCAAGCTGTACTTCGTTTACAGCGGCGGGGTCAGCGATCACTTCAACCATCGTCGTCAGTTTCGAGAATATTTTGGACGTATAGCCGTCCACAAGCATGTGACCCTTAGCTTTTTTGAAGAAGCCGACCATACCTATGTATTGGCGGGTGATCGATTGAAATTGGTCAGGTCAGTCGACCAGTGGCTGCAGCACAACTTTCCCGTCAAACCGAGCAAAACGCCATGAGTCCCATCCTGGTCACCGGCGGCGCCGGTTATATCGGCAGCCATGTGGTTCAACAACTGGTTGCCCGCGGCGAACGCGTGCTGGTAATCGACAACCTCTCCAGCGGATTTACCGACGCCGTGCGGGGCGCGGAACTCATTATCGGAGAGGTCGGAGACCGTGTGCTGATCACGCGGATTCTCAGCCAAAACCGCGTTGATGCGGTGCTGCACTTTGCGGCACACACGATCGTGCCGGAATCGATGAGCGATCCGCTGAAGTACTACGGTAACAACACCTGTAGCACCCGCAACTTATTAGCTTCATGCGTCGAGAGCGGCGTGCGACGTTTCCTGTTTTCATCCACCGCGGCGGTTTACGGCATGACACCCGGCGGCGTGGCCGACGAGCAAACGCCCACCTTGCCGATCAATCCATATGGCCGCTCTAAGCTGATGTCCGAAGCGATGCTGCGCGATGTCAGTGCCATCGGCGCCATGCGCCACGTGATTCTGCGCTACTTCAACGTGGCCGGCTGCGATCCGCTGGGGCGGATCGGCCAATCCACCCCGAATGCCACGCTGTTGATCAAAGCCGTTTGCGAATGCGCCGTGGGTAAGCGCGAGAGTATTTCAATCTTCGGCACCGACTACGACACCCCCGACGGCACCGGCATCCGTGATTACATCCACGTCGAGGATCTTGCCGCGGCGCACCTGCGGGCGCTTGATCACCTGCGTGCCGACGGCGAATCGCTAACCCTCAACTGCGGCTACGGTCACGGCTACAGCGTGCGTGAGGTCGTCGAAGCGGTCGAGCGCGCTAGCGGCAAATCGCTCAACGTGATCGAAAAGCCGCGGCGCGATGGCGATCTACCCATGCTGATCGCGCGCGCCGACCAGCTGCGAGCAAGACTGGGCTGGCAGCCGGCGCATGACGATCTGGACTTCATTGTGGCGACCGCGTTGGCGTGGGAGCGTAAGCTGGCCGATCGAGCGGCGCAGCCTCGGTAGATGCGGGCATCGTTTTCGACTTTGTGGTTGCGAACGCCACGCTTTCAGCGGTTGGCGCGATATCAGCTGGCGCGGCGACGCTTGGCCAAGGCATGCCAAACGTAGCGGCACATGCACAGCGTCGAATAAAGCAAGCCTAGTTTTTCGACGTCACGGTAAATCGTCCACTGCCAGCGGGCGGCACGTAGCTTGTTGGCGGAAAGCGACCGCTCGCGCACCAAATACCAGGCCAGCGGCTCGGCGGTATCTACACGTACGGCGCCGCCCGCACGACGTACCTGCTCAAGCCAGAAGACATAGTCTTCATGACCCACAGCGCGAAAAGGCACGTCGCCGAGCCGGCGCGCATACATGCCGGTCAGCGTGCCGATAAAATTGCTGGCCAGCATGTCGCGCCAGCTGACGTGGGACGGAGGCATGACCCGACTCAGCACGCGGCCGTCTTCGGCAACCCGCCAGTAGCCGGCGTAGCTGACCAACGCGCCGCTGGCGCGCATGCTCGCCAGCTGCTGCTCCAGCTTGGACGTGTGCCACCAGTCATCTGCATCGAGAAAGGCGATGTAGTCGCCACTCGCCGCAGCGATACCCGCATTGCGCGCCGCGGCGACACCGCCGTTGGCGATCTGCTGGTGTATCCTCACACGCGCATCGGCGCGCGCGTAGGCCTGAAGAATAGCCAGCGACTCGTCCTGCGAGCCATCGTCGATGGCGACCAGTTCGAGGTCGGCGTGACTCTGCTGCAACACCGAATCAATGCCGCGTCGCATCCATGCCGCCGCGTTGTAGACCGGCATGATCACACTGACCCGATCGCCGCTCACCATGGCCGCCTACTGACTGTGTGTTGCGCGCGCGGCGGCGACCCCGGGCGGTGGCGGCAGCTGGTAGTCGCGATAGTCGTTGGGGTTACCCGTCTGGCCGGCTTCGGCGGCCTTGATGATGTTGTACATCTCACGCGCAGTGACGTAGTGCAGGACGTGCTGCTGACCGTCGTTGTAGGCGGCTTCCAGATGACTATGCATCCGATGCGCCGCATCGCCCAAGAGGGTGTCCATATCGGGCTCCTGCGTACCATGCGTGTGGATCTTGATGAAGATCCACTCTGGTCGTCCTTCGACGTGAATACCGGCGTCTACCCACGCATCCACGCGTGCCGGCAGCGGCGGGCTGGCGCGCCGAATGTCGGAGTTCTCGATGCGCGGTATGAGGCCGAAGCGGCGCTCGCGCCAGTTCAGGCCCAAAGGTCCTTGCACGATCAGCAAATCCCCGACGGGTCTGCCGCCGACGCGCACCGGTTCGCCGGTATTGTGAGATTTCGGCCGCAGCGGATCGTCAGTCGCATAGTAGATCGCGTTGATCATTTTTGTCTGAGTGTCGCTCGGCGCCGACGGCAGGGTGAAGTCGGCGTAGCAGCCGAGGTCGCGCAGCAGGATTAGCTCATTGTTGATGCCACACCAGCGGCCGTCGGTGCGCGAGTTGTCCAGGCTCCAGTTGCCGTGGATGAAACCAAAACGCAGCTGGCCCGTGACGGGATCGCGCGACAGTGCGCCGTGACGCTCGTGCAGCAGCTCGTTGAAGCGACTTATTGTGGCGGTAAAATTTTCTGCCGTATCGTTGTCGTGATGCAGGTGGATCTCGATTTCACCAAAGCCATCGGCACACAGCTGGGCTAGCTTGGTGAGATGCTCCTCAACGTATTCTTCCTCGGGGTAGAAAAAGCTGTGCTGCGGCGGTCGGCCGTCGGCATCGCGGTGGGCCGACGCCAGCGCGCGATAATCCCGGCACCAGCGATCGACGCGCTGGCGCTGGGTAGCCAAATCCACACGGCGCCAGTTCGGCTCGAAATGATCAACGAAACAGAACATGACGTGCACTGGGCCCTGAACCGCGGATCGCTTGGGACGGCGCAAGTAACTGCCGAGCCAGATATCCATATTGCGTGCGCGAATTGCCCATGTCAGAACCAGCGCGGCCACAACCAGCATCACCATCAACAGCGATAAGATAGCGATGACCATCAGACGTGCCCTCCTTGCGGAAGCAGGGTCAACAGTTGCTCGGCGTTGTTGCGCCACTGCCGCTCGCGAACGATATAGGAGCGGGCCGCCGCACCGACGCGTTGGCGCTCCTGTGTTTGCGTGGCCAGATCCATTACGCGCTGCACGCAACGATCGGTCTGTTTACGCGGAAACAGCCAGCCGGTGTCGCCTTCGGCGACAACTTCGGCGATCGGCGCGTAGTCCGGTGCAATCATCGCCACACCCATCGCCATGAACTCGAATAGCTTCATTGGCGAACCGTATTCGTTAGAGTCGGGCAGCACCGCGTAATCCATGCAGGCTATCCAGCCAGCGATATCGTCGTGCGAGACCCTTCCTGGCATCAGCACCCGATCGCCCAGACCGCGCGCTTGGACCAGTGCCCGAATCGCCGGGAGGGTGACGCCGTCGCCCACGAGCACCAGGGTGAGCAGCGGGGCTTCATCCAGTCGCGCTGCTATTTTCTCAACGAAAACATCCATGCCGTGCCAGTGAGCGAAGGCTCCGATATGTCCGCACACCACGCGACCGACAAGGCCCCGTTCGAAGCGCAGGCGTTCGACATCGAAACGGGCGGGATCGAACCGCGCGAGATCGGCCGCATTGGGCGAAATGACCGATGGCGCGATGCTGCCATACGCTTCTTGTGCGCGGTCTCTGAAATAGCTGGAAATGAATACCAGGCCGGTCGCATGGCTCAGGCACCAGCGCTCGATGCGTCGAGCCGGTCCTTTCAGCCTGAGTGGCCTGACCCGTTCGACTAGGGCGGAGTCGTTGATCTCCAACACAATTGGAATCTGTCGTCGGCGCGCCAACCAGATCGTGGCGCACAGAAACAGCGAATAGCGCTCGTAGATAAGCTGCGGCCGCAGGCGCCTGATCATCGCGGACATGCGCACGACCGTAACCAGGTTGTAGGCCAGCTCCAGAACTTCGAAAAGCACGCCAGGCAGGGCGGCGACGACGGCAGCCAACCGGCCGCGGCTAGAGCCGCTGCGATCGGGGCCACCGTGCACGACTGCAGCCGGTTGTTCGCGTTCGGGATCCGCGCCCGGAAATGAGAGCACCGTCACCTGATGTCCCAGCCCGCGCAGCGCATCGACGATACCGCGGATGTGCACGCCTTCGACGTGCCGTCCCCGTGTACGGTGATGATAGATAATCCTCATGCGGCTTCGGGCGGCAATGCGAGCAGACGGCGCCCGGCAGCGGTCCATTCGGGCAGCATCGTCGCCAGTACGCGGCCCGCGCATGCGTCATCGTCGTGCATCAGCACCAGCTCGCCGGCGCGTGGCGAATTTTTGCGCAAGCGCGCGATAATGTCCGGGTCTGGCCAGTGCTTGTAATCCATGCTGTCGTACGACCAATAGGTCATGCTGCGACGATGCCGCATGAAGTGCATAAGCAGTGCCAGTGAAAAACTCCCGCGCGGCGGCCGGAAACGATGCAAGGGCCGCTGATCGAACGTCGCCAGCAGTCGATCAGTGCGCTCGATCTCCGCCAGCTGTTGAGACAGCGTAGTCTTTCCGAATGCCGGTGGATGGGTATACGAATGATTGCCCAGCGCGTGGCCTTCCGCCACGATGCGCGCGGCCAGCTCGGGATACTTTTCCACCTGCTTGCCGATGACGAAAAAACTTGCTTTGGCATGATGCTCGGCGAGCAGATCAAGCAGCTGCGGCGTGTACGCAGGATCCGGGCCATCATCAAAGCTGAGGTACAGCGCACGGTCGTCGCGCGGTCCGCGCGTGAGCACCAGCGCATCGGGCAACAAACTCAAGAGTTGCTGCTTGTTCGGCGTGTGCTTCATGCGTTGACGCCGAGGTT
>CAIKJM010000249.1 GCA_903827735.1 uncultured Rhodanobacter sp.
CTCGCCGACACGTTGTTGTAGGTATACGCGCCGATCTTGTGCTCGACGCCGGGGATGCTTTCATCGGCCGAATAGCCTTCGGAGAGCACGTCGCTGCCGACGCGCGTGCGGCCGATATAGCGCATCGTCCAGCTCGCACTCCAGTTGCCGAGTTTCCAGTTCAGCGTGCCCAGGCCGCGCCAGCGCGGAAACTCGCCGTAGACCGAGCAGTACGAACCGGCGCAGTGCGTCACCGCCACGCTGGCATCGCCCGGTGCGGTATCGACATCGTAGCGCGCGGTATAGGTGCTGTTGAGGCTGACCGCAAACTTGCCGTACGTGTCAGTGGCGAACGTGTATTGAACGGTGGAGTCCACACCCTTGGCGGAGGTCTGCCCCAGGTTCACTGTCGGCAGGCTGATATAGCTGATCTGCCCGTTGCCGGAGCGATGAATCAGGCTGCACAGCTTTTCGCTGTAGTAGCACTCGTTGAGAATGGTGCTGGGATCCAGGCCATCGACGATGGTGTCGTTGAGATTGATGCGCCATACGTCCGCACTGAACGACAGCCCGGGGAGCCAATGCGGATCGTAGACCAGGCCGAAGTCGAAGGACTTGCCGTACTCGGGCCGCAGATCGTAGCCGGCGGCGACCGAACCTGAACTCTTGACCCCGAGCTGCGCGTTGTTCTGCTGAAAGCTGCCGTCGGTGGGTACGTTGACGCAAGCGGCCGCGTGTCCGCCCGTGTAGCCATCGCAAATGTCGGTGGCCGAATACGCGCCGCCGGAGGTGCCCGCATAGAGTTCGCTGATGTTCGGTGCGCGGAACACCTGCGAAACCGTGCCGCGCAGCAGGAGGTCGGCGATCGGACGCCACTCAAGCGCGACCTTGCTGTTGGTGGTCGAGCCGGATGCGCTGTAGTCGGAGTAGCGCGAACCGATATCCAGGTTCAGGGAATAGAACAACGGCTTCTGCGACAGCAGCGGAATCAGCGTTTCGACATAGGCCTCTTTCACGTTGTAGCTGCCGCTGAGAACCGTGCCGCAGTCTTCCACTACACCGCACAGGCCGGCGTAGTCGCCGTCGCTGATGGCGGTGGCAATTGGCGTATCGGTGGTGTCGGATTGTGACTCCTTGCGGTACGACAGGCCGGCCGCCAGGCTGATGGGGCCAGCAGGGAGATCAAACAACTCGCCGTTGGCGCTGACCTCGGCCTGCTTCATCGTGTAGCTATATTCGGTTACCGGATTGACGATCAGCTTTTTCAACGCGGCAATCGTGGTCGGATCGTTGATATTGAAGATGTTGATCGGCGTGCAGCCGGCGATGACGTTGCCTGCCGAGCCGCACTTGACGACGCCATCGGTATCCTTGAACGACGGGCCCAATGCTTCTTCGAGACCGGCGTAGCTGATGAAGCCTTCATTCTGGGTTTTCTGCTTGACCTTGGCGTAGTTGATATCTGCATTCCACTGCCAGCTGCTGTCGCCGAAATTACCTTTGAGACCCGGCGTGAACTGCAGGTTGTAGGTCTGGCTGGCAAAGTCGCGGTTGCCCAGCGAGGTCAGGCGGGTATTGAAGTCGTTGTAGCTCTCGCCGGTGCTGCGGTCGGTGCCGAAATTGACGCCGAACGGGTTGTAGTAGCTGTTTTTCGAAATAAAGAAGTCGTCGGAGTTCGCGAAGATAGGCACCGGCGCGATGATCGAAGACGACGAGGTCTTGTTGTAGAACAGGTTGGCGTAGGCGTCGACGTTGGGCGTGATCTTGAAATCGCCGACTAAAGACAGATTGGTACGCTCCTGCGGCGTTTCCACCAGGTTGTAGGGCTGGTAGTTGTACGAGTCCGCGCCGGTGTAGGTGTGATAGTCGGCCAGCGTCGTGGTACCAATCACGCCGCTGTTGAGCGTGACATAAGTTCCGTTCGCGTTCTCGACCAGGCCGGTCGGTGTAGCCGACGAACCCAGATGCAGAACATTGCCATTGCTGAGCGCCAGCGCATATTTGGAAAAGCTGCGTTCGCTCGAAGAAATAGCGTTCTGGCTCTGCTGACTGGCGCCGACCAACAGGTTCCAGCGATCGCCGGAAATCCCGCCGAGCGCGCTGAAGTTGCGCCGGTTGCCGTCGCCGTGCGAACTGATGCCGTAGTCGCTGGTCAGCTGCACGCCTGTGTAGTGATCTTTCAGAATAAAGTTGACCACGCCGCCGATGGCGTCGGAGCCGTATACCGACGACGCGCCGTCACTGAGCACCTCGATGCGATCGATCATGTACGACGGAATGATGTTGACGTCGTCGTAGGCCAGGCGATGGCCGTTGACGAGGATTAGCGTGCGGTTGGAGCCGAGGCCGCGCAGCGACACGGTAGAGGCGCCCGTGCCGCCGCCGTTGTCGATACCCGGGTTGGTCGCATTGCCGGCGATTGCCGGCAGCTGCTGGATCAGATCGCCGACGGTTGGCTTGCCGCTGGCGGCAATCTGCGCGCTGTCGATGGTCACCACCGGGTTGGAGGTTTCGGTATCGACGCGGCGGATCAGTGAGCCGGTCACCGTCACGGCGTCGAGATTCTTGGTGCCTTTCGCCGGCGTGCTGCTGTCATTGCTGGTAGTCGAGTCCTGAGCATGCACGGCAACGCTGCCCAGCAAACCCACGGCGAGCGCCGCTCGCACCGCGTGCGCAAGAAGCGGATGACGTCGACAGGGCGGATGGTCGGATGTAACCGGGGATAGATTGAGCATGATGTCCTCGCTTGAATAGGCTGACGGTCGATGCGGCTTGGGGACGCATGCCTGGGTGGTGGAGTGGCAGTAACGGTCTGGCATCCATGCGAGCCTCGCCGTTGCGCTCCGGAAGCTCCGGAACGGCGGGGCAAACGCTCTCTAAATTTTTTGTCAGGCGCGGCGATCCGCCGCCAGCGCTGCGAAGCGATCTGTGTGGTGCGGTACGAAGCGCGTTTGAGCGATTCGACGAATTTATATTTGGCCGTCTTTACGGCGAAAACGTTCTAGCTAATTTCCGATTCGACGTCGGATTTCCAGTAAACCGCGTAGCGCTCGGCATGAACTTGGTTCAGTGGCGCAACGTCGATCTTGCCCTGTGGGGTTGTCGCTTCAAAACTCAGTTCGGGTGCCGAGCGAACGCGCATCCAGCTGACGTCCTGCGCGGCGCTGGCGAGGATCGTCGGCGATGCTTGCGGCTTGGGTTCCGGATGAGGCGCAGCGTCGTAACCGCAGTACTGCATGGACTGCGTCAGTCCGTTGCTGCCCAGTCGTGCCGCAAGCACCAGCGGTCCGTAGAGCACGGCGCGTTGCTCGTCGTCGCCGGGCAGGGCTTCGGCATGCAGCCGCATCGGCAAGTCCAGCTCGATGCGGTCACCGTTGCGCCACTCGCGGCGCAGGGTCAGATAGCTGCCGGGCGAGGCAAACACGTCCAGCGTTTCGCCGTTGACGCGCACCGCGGCGTCGGGCCCAATCCACTGCGGAATGCGTAAATGGATGGCGCGATGCTCCGGTGCCTTCAGGCCCAGCACGAGACGCGTCAGCGGCTCGCGCGGAAACGCCGTCTCCTGTCGCAGGGTCAGCTGCTCCTGCGGCCAGCTCAGTTCAGAGGGAATGAACAGGTTGACGTAGAGGTCTTTGCCCTCGTGGAAATAGATGCTGTCGTTGAAGCGGGCGAACTCCTCGGCGCCGGAGCCGGTGCAGCACCAGAACGAATCGGTGGGCGAGTTGTAGAACTTGTTGCCGCCCGGCTGCAGCGGGTAATAATAAAGCTTCATCCCGTTGGCATCTTGCGTGCCCAGCCGTGCGTTGTAGAGCGTGCGCTCGTAGTAATCAAACGCGCGAGGATCGCCGTTCCAGGCGTATATGTGACGCGTCAGCTTCAGCAGGTTATAGGACACGCAGCATTCGGCGGCGTAAAGTCCGAGCTGACCTTTTAGATCGCCCGGCGCGGTGTTCCAGAACTCGCCGTTGCTGGAGCCGCCGGTCGCGTAGGTGCGCTCTGTGGTGACGGTTTCCCAGAAAAACTCC
>CAIKJM010000250.1 GCA_903827735.1 uncultured Rhodanobacter sp.
AGCAGCGGCTGATCGGCGAGGCACAATAGGGCACCGGTGGCTTGGGGATAGCGATCGACTACGTAGCGGATGCCGGCAGCGAGCGAGCTGCCCATACCGTCTGCCCAGCCGGCGTGGTGGACGATATGAAGCGGCAGGTCGGACAGCGCGGCGCCGACTTGCCCGGCGTTGGCGCCGGTCACGACGATGAGTGCTACACCGGTGGCGAGCGCCGTGCGGGCAGCGCGATGAACCATCGTTTCGCCATCGATATCGGCCAGCTGCTTGATGCCGCCGAAGCGTCGGCCTTCGCCGGCGGCCAGCAGCACGATCACGGGAGCACTATCGAGGCGTTCTGTCATCAGTGGATGGCGCCTTCGTTGTCGCGCAGCGGGCCGCCGCTGCGGCCGTTGATCACGGCCATGATTTCGGCGGCGACGGCGAGCGCGATTTCCTCGGGTGTTTCCGAACCGATATCCAGGCCCGCCGGTGCGTGCAGCCGGATGCCTTTGAGCTGCACCTCGCTACGCATGCGTCCCACCCGTTCGCGCGAACCCAGGGTGCCGAGGTAGGCGACCGGCGCATCGCGCAGCGCGGCGAGATACGCCATGTCGCGTTCGATATTGTGGGTCATCACTACGACGGAACTGTGCGCGTCGAGCGGCAGCGCGTCGCGAACCTTGTCCGGCGCGGCGCAGACGGCGTGCAGTCCGGCGGGCAGGTCGATCGCCGCAAGGCGCGCGGGATCGTGATCGACCAGAGTCGTCTGCCAACCCAGTGCGCTTGCAACAGGCAGCAGAGCGCGTGCGGCAGCGCTGTCGCCGATCACGATCAGCGCGTGCGGCGGTGCCACCGGCTCCACCAGCACGTCAACTTCGCCCTGCGTTCCGGGCAGCCGCAGGGCGACCGGGCGCGCCGCATCGTTCGACGCGATAGTTTCAAAGATCGCCTTCATCAGCGCGGTATCGCCGATGCTGTCGTAGAGCATCTCGTCGCCGCACCACAAGAGCCGCTGCGGCAGCACGACGGCGTTGTCGACCGCGAATAACGTGGCCATGCGCGCACTGCGCCGCTTCGCCATGCAGTCGGCCAGCGCGTCAACGAAGTCCATCGCCTTGGGCGCCAGCAACGGTTCAAGCAGCACCTCGAGCTCGCCGCCGCAGCCCATTTCCATCAACACATCGAGGCCGGATTCGGCGTTGTAGCTGACCAGCCGCGGCGCGCCGTTTGCCATCACCTCCAGCGCCCGCTGCACGATATCGCGCTGGGGGCAGCCGCCGGACAGCTCGCACACCACGCTGCCGTCAGCCAGCACCAGCATCCGCGTGCCGGCACGCCGAAAGGTCGAGCCGCGCGTACGCACCAGGGTGGCCAGGGCGGCTCGGGGATGCGCATCGTGCGACAGCGCGCGCAGCGCCGCGATCAGCGTGGCCAGTTCTTGCGCCGAATTCATGCCTACCTCGAAGTGGAATGAGAAAAATCAGGAGCCGAGTCAGCGCATAGCATAGGCCGCGCGCCGCGCTAAAGCAGCGGGCCGATCATGCGACTGACCGGCCCGCCGTGTTGCGCCTGACATGGGTGATACTCAGGCGACTTTCGACACCAGCAGATCTTCGACGTGCACCGGCAGATCGCGTACGCGCACGCCGGTGGCATGATGCACGGCCGCGGTGACGGCCGCCGCCAAACCGGCGATGCCGATCTCGCCGATGCCACGCGCGCCCACCTCGTTGAGCTTCGTGTCCGGGTAGTCGAGGAATACCACGTCGATATCCGGCGCATCGGCGTGGGTCACCATCACGTAGTCGGCGAGGTTACTGTTGATCGCCATGCCGTTGCGCGCGTCGTAGCGTGTCTCCTCGAAAAGCGCCATGCCGATGCCCATGGTCACCGCGCCTTCGATCTGATTGCGGCCGGTCATCGGGTTGATGATCTTGCCCGCGTCGATGACGCTGACCACGCGCTTGATACGCAGCCGAGCGATCGCCGGTTCCCAGCTCACCTCGACGAAGTGCGCGCCGTAGGAGTGCGACGAGTATTTCGGATGCTTGTCGCCCATCGTGCCTTTGGCCTTGCCGCTGCCTTCGACGTGGCCAAGGCGCGCGGCGTTGAGCACGTCCTCAAAGCGGCGGCCTTGTTCGGGTGATTCGTTTTTGCGATACACGCGGCCGTTGGTGAAAGCCAGCTCGTCTGCGTCGACCTTTGCAAACGCGGCGTCGCTTTCGCTGGCGCTTTTCAGGAGCTGTTCGATGGCCTCTCGCGAGGCTTGTGCCACCGCGGGGATCAGCGACGCCGTGGCCATGGACCCGCCTGAGAAGGGACCGGCAGGCAGGCCGCTGTCGCCGATAACCACCTTGACCTTGTCCATGTCGACGCCGATCAATTCGGAGACCATCTGCGCCAGCATCGTATAGGTGCCGGTGCCGATGTCCTGCGTGCCGCTGGCCACGCGCACGCTGCCGTCGGCATTGATCATCACGCTGGCGGTGGCGTCGGCGCGCGAGGCAATCCAGCTGCATGCGGCCATGCCCCAGCCGAGGATCACGCCCTTGTCGCGCATCGAGCCGACTGCAGGGTTTCGCTTCGACCAGCCGAATGTTTCCGCACCGGTCGTCAGGCATTCCTTCAGGTGCCGCGACGAAAACGGAATGTTCTTGCTCTCGTCGATCTCCGGCTCGTTGATCAGGCGCAGTTCGACCGGGTCCATCTTCAGGGCAATGGCCAGCTCATCCATCGCCGATTCCACCGCGTACAAACCAGGCACCGCGCCAGGTCCGCGCATTGAGGTGTTCGGCGCGATATCGCGACGGGCGAAGGCCGAGGTGACGCGCAGGTTCGGCGTGCTGTACAGAAAGCCGGTGGCTTCGCCGCAGTCTTCCTTGGTGTCGTCCAGGCGCGAGCTGTGCTGGATGAAATCCTGCTGCAGCGAGACCAGCTTGCCGTCCTTGCCAGCACCGAGGCGCACGCGCTGCTGCGTGTTGGTGCGGTGGCCGACGTTGTGAAACATCATCTGTCGGGTCACCACCAGCTTGATCGGGCGATGCAGGTCACGCGCGGCGGCCGCCGCCAGCAGCGCGTGCGGCCACGGCCACAGCTTGCCGCCGAAGCCCGAGCCCAGATATTCGGTAATCACGCGCAGATTCTCCTGCGGCACGCCGAGCATTTTCGCCATCACCGCGCGGTGATTCATGATCGCCTGCGAGGTTTCGTACAAGGTGAAGCGATCACCATCCCACAGCGCCACGCTGGCGTGCAGCTCGATCGGATTATGGGTTTCCGGCGGCGTGGTGTAGACGTGGTCGACGGTGACGGCTGCCTTGCCGAAGGCCTTATCCGGATCGCCGCGCTCGGTATCGGTTTCCGGCTTCTCGTCCGGGCTGAGCTTCATGCGGACGTCGGGCGCTTTCGTGCCGGCGTAGGTCGCCACCACCTTGTCGGCCGCCGCGGTGGCCTGCTCGAACGTATCGGCCACCACCACGGCCACGTACTGGCCGTAGTAGCGAACTTCGTCATCTTCCAGCGGCGGACGGCGCTCGTCGATCTGCGCCTTGCTCGATTTGGGTACGCGATAGAAAGTGCCGATGTTTTCGCGCGTGTAAATTTTCTGCACGCCGGGCATGGCCGCCGCCGCGGCGGTGTCGATCGACTGGATCGTGCCGCTGGCGATGCGCGCACACACGGGCACGGCGTAGAGCATGCCGGGAAAGTGGAAGTCGGAGCTGTAGCGCGCCACGCCGCTCACTTTCAGCGGCCCGTCGATACGGGTGGCCGAACGGCCAATAACGGGCAGGGACGTGGCGACAGTTTTATCGCTGGATGGAGTATCGGTAGACATGTGCGGTTCCTCGAAACATCGATTTCGAATAGGCGGTGAGCGCGAAGCGGGTGATCACGGAGAAGCGATCAGACGTTCGCCACGGTGGTGAGCGCGTGCGTGAGGCAGCGCTGCGCCAGATCCACCTTGAAGGCGTTCTCGTTCTGCGGCTGTGCGTCGCGCAGAGCGACGGCGGCGGCGGCGGCGAAATTTTCCGGCGTGGGCGAATGGCCCTGCAGCGCTTTCTCGGCCTCCGGCGAACGCCACGGCTTGGTACCGACGCCGCCCAGCGCAATTCGCACGTGGCTGATCTTGCCCGCCTCCGTGGCGAACACCACCGCTGCCGAGGCCAGGGCAAACTCGTACGAGGCGCGGTCGCGCAGTTTCAGATAGTGCGAGCGGGAACCCTTGACCGGCGCCGGCAGCAGCACATGGGTGATCAGATCGCCCGGCTGCAGCACGGTTTCGCGCTCCGGCGTGGTGCCCGGCAGCAGGAAAAAAGCGTCAATCGGCACCTGCCGCTCGCCCTGCGTGCCTTGCACCACGATCACCGCCTCCAGCGCCGCCAGCGCTACATTCATGTCCGACGGATTGGTAGCGATGCAGTGATCGCTCGTACCTAGGATGGCCAGATTGCGGTTGGCGCCCTTGATTGCGGAGCAGCCGCTGCCGGGCTCGCGCTTGTTGCACGGCATATCCGCATCGCGAAAATAATTGCAGCGGGTGCGCTGCAGCAGGTTGCCGCCGGTACTGGCCATATTGCGCAGCTGCGTGGACGCGCCCGCGAGCAGCGCCTCGGACAGCACCGCGTAATCGCGCTGCACGACTGAATGATGGGCGAGGTCGCTATTGCGAACGAGCGCACCAATCTTCAGCCGTCCATCGGCCAGCGTCTCCACCTCGCTCAACGGCAGATGATTGATGTCGACTACCTGCTGAGGACGCTCCACATTGAGCTTCATCAGATCGATCAGGGTGGTGCCGCCGGCAACGAAACGTACTTCGGCGCCCTGCTGGGCCGTGCTGGCATTGGCCGCCGCCGCGATCGCGTCGCGCGTCTGGCTGGCGCGAGAATAAGTAAAAGGTTCCATATGTCGCTCCTCAGGCTTTGCGGACCTGCTGAATCGCCGCAACGATGTTGGAATACGCGCCACAGCGGCAGATATTGCCGCTCATTGCTTCTTTGACGTCGGCATTGGCCGAGCCGCAGGGCTCTTTCAGCAGCGCGGTGGCTGACATGATCTGGCCCGAGGTGCAGTAGCCGCACTGGTAGCCGTCGTGCTCCAGAAACGCCTGCTGCATCGGATGCAGGCTGCCAGGTTTGCCGAGGCCTTCGATGGTGGTGATTTCGTCACCCTCGTGCATCGCCGCCAGGCTGAGGCAGGCATTCACCCGACGGTCGTTGACGTGTACCGTGCACGCGCCGCACTGGCCGTGATCGCAGCCTTTTTTGCTGCCGGTGAGCTGAAGGTGATCGCGCAACGCGTCGAGCAGCGTTGTGCGCGGATCAACGCGCAAGGTTTGGTTGCTGCCGTTGACCTTTAGTTTCAGGGAAAGCTTTCCCGGATCGGCATCGTTGGCGTTTTGTGCGGCGGCACCGAGCGGCGTTGCCGCGTGACCGGCCTTGGGCAAACCCAGGCCGGTCGCTGCACCGGTCACGCCGACCATCTGCAGGAAGTTTCTGCGGCTCAGCGTTGCGCTATCGATGGGTGAATGCTTCGCGGGAGCGTCGGCTCCTGATTTTTTCTCGGACATGGCTGGCTCCTGGGGCTGGCTTGGTCACGTTGAACGGGATCACGCAGAGCCTTCCGTGGAGCTGCATTGAAAGAGGGAGAAGAACAGGCGAAGCGCGAGGACTTCGTTCCGGCGGGCAGGGGAGAGACGCCGGCATGCGTTCTGGATCAGTACGTGCTTTTCGGACAATGAAGTCGTGGGCAACGAACACAGGCTATCGAGCGCCAAGTCAACTTTCGGTGAGCTTGGTGTACAGGTCTTTAAGCCAACTTTTTGGCGGCGCACGGATTATGTTTACAAACATATATTACACATATAAAATATAACCATCCGAACCGAACGGTACGCGCCAGTGAACAACAGCTTTGCTCCCACCGAACAGCGTCTTGCGGTTACCTGCAAACGGTATCCATCGTTTCCCATGGGTCCAGGCAAGCTTGCGCGCCTGATCAAGCACATGCATAAAGCGCTGCACGATGATGCCAACGCTATCTTGAAGCCGTACGGCATCAATCATCCCGAATACAACCTGCTGATGATGATTTACGGCACGGAAAGTGGGACGATGCTGCCGTCGGAGCTGGCTGAAGCGGCGGGGGAGAAATCAGCCAACATCACCCGCCTGACCAACGAGCTTTGCGAAAAGGGGCTAATCGTTCGTGCCAGCAGCGCGGAGGATCGCCGCAAAGTCGAACTGAGCCTAACGCCTGCGGGTCTGGCCTTGATCAATCGTTTTCTGCCCGACATCTGCGGGCTGCTGGAACGCCAAGGCCGTGATCTGAGCCTGACCGAGCAGAAGCAGCTGGAGAAGCTGCTGAAAAAAATGTTGAACGGACTGTCCGCCTAAGGCGCATCGCATGTCAGTCAACGCCGCCACCATAGCCACACCGAACAACCGCACTGTTGTCGTTGATACCTTGCGCGACGAGGCGGGCGTATGGCTGTTCGTGTTCAAGACGCTGCTGGCTTTTTACCTTACCGGCTGGCTGGCCATGCGCTTTTCTCTCGCACAGCCATCGACGGCCATGCTCACCGTCATCATTGTCGCCAACCGCCAGTCCGGCATGGTGCTGGCCAAAAGCTTTTATCGAGCGATCGGCACGTTGGCCGGCGCGGTCGCCGCATTCGTTATCGTGGGACTGTTTCCGCAGCAGCGTGAGCTGTTTCTGCTGTCGTTATCGCTGTGGATCGGCCTGTGCGCCGGCGGCGCCACGCTGTATCGCAACTTCAAGTCGTATGCGTTTGTACTGGGTGGCTATACCGCCGCGATTATCGCGGTGCCCGTGATCAATCATCCGCCGGCGGTATTCGATTCGGCCGTGGCACGAATCAGTGAGGTGCTGCTGGCGTTGATGGTCAGCGGCGCGGTCAACGATGTCGTGTTGCCCAGCCGCATGCGAGACGTGCTGCGCCGTACGGCGAGAGCGCAGTTCGCACACTTCATCGGCTTCGTGCAGGGCAGCACCGGTGGCAGCATTCCGCGCGACGCCATGGAAAACGCCCACCTGCGTTTCGTGCGCGATGCGGTGACGCTGGAAGACCTGCGCAGCTCGGTGATCTTCGAAGATGCGGAGGCGCGCGCACGCAGTGGCCATCTGCAGCTGTTCAATCAGCGCTTCATGGCGGCGTCAACCAGCTTCCAGTCGCTACATCACCTGATCAATCGTCTGCAGCGCAATGGGCAAACGGCGTCGGCGAAAGCGATCATCGAACTGTACGCCCCGATCGGCGCTGCGCTCGATGCCCCGATCGAGGCCGGTGCCGCCGCGGCCATCCTGCTGCCGCGACTCGTTGCTGCACGCAAGACCATGGCCGCGCGCGCGCCTCTCCTGCGTGATGGCCTGATCGGGCCAAACGCCG
>CAIKJM010000251.1 GCA_903827735.1 uncultured Rhodanobacter sp.
AAGCGGCAATCGATGAAGACGCATGGTGGCACTCCAGGCAGGATGTGAAACTTCTCGCCGGGCGATACTTTAGCGGTATTGGCGCTGTGGCTTGTGAGCTACTAAACAGACTGGCGCTCGAAGCGCCATCGGACGACGGGTGATATCTAGGAGCGGCTGCCGCGCTAAGAGCGCTCGCATCGATTGACCAAGCCTTGGTAGAAACGAGGGGAACGGAATATGCCGACTTACATTGCCCTACTGCGCGCCGTGAACGTCGGCGGCACCGGCAAACTGCCGATGACCGAACTGAAGGCGATGGGCGAGCAGGCCGGGTTCGCGAACGTTCGCACGTTTATCGCCAGCGGTAATCTGGTATTCGAAAGCGCGCAGACCGAAAAGCCGGTGACAGCGGCGCTGGCTTCGCGGCTGGCGGTCTACGCCGGCAAGCCGGTAGGTGTGCTGGTTCGGACGGGGGGTGGAAATGGCCGCGGTGCTGGCGGCGAATCCTTTTGCTGACGAGCCGCCGAATCGAGTGATGGCGATCTTTCTGGCTGGCGCGCCGCCGGCCAATACGCTCGACCACGTCAGTGGCCGCACGGACGAACGCATTGTCCTGGGAAGGCGCGAGATTTACGTTTATTACGCCGGCGGGATGGCTGATTCGCGGCTGAAAATAGCGGCGGCCGTCGCTGGCACCGCGCGCAATATGAATACCGTCGCCAAGCTGGCCGCTATGGCGACGGCATCCTGCTGACCTCGAGAGACTTCAGTCGTCGCTCTTCGGTACGTTGACACTGCCCTTGATATTGCTGTGCCGGACGTCGCCGCTGCCGGTGGAGTGCACGGTGAAATTGCCGCCGACGCCGTCCGCCGTCACGTCGCCCGAGCCGGTGCTGCCGACGTCGACATCGCGGCCGATGTTGTTTAGCCGGATGTCGCCGGAGCCCGTGCCGCCAATGGTGACGCTGCCGCTGACGTGCCCGAAGCTGAGGTCGCCCGAGCCGGAATGTCCTGCACGGACATCGCCTTGCACATCGCTCACCTGGATGTCGCCCGATCCGCTACCTCGCAGATCGACGCTGCCGACGTGCTGGGCTTTGACGTCGGCCGAGCCGACCTTCAGCGTCAGCGGGCCGGCAATGCGGTCGGCGGTCAGGTCGCCCGAGCCCGAATCGAAGTTCAGCGAACCGAGGTCCGAGGCGGTGACGTCGCCGGAGCCGCTGTCGACGGCAACCTCCAGTGACGCGGGCACTCGAACCACCAGCTTCATATAGGCGTAGCTGGAACCGAATAGGCTGATGTTGATGTAGCCACCGTTGGTGCTGGTATCCACCGTGGCATGGTCGCCGTTGCGACGCGCGTTGACCTGCAGATCCTGCAGCTTCGACGCGTCCGAGGCGCAGGCGGTGCCACGCACTTCGACCTTGGTGATGCCCGGCGCGCTGCGAATGTCCAGGTCGGTCGATCCCAGCGTCAGCATCAGATCTTTCAGGCCGGCCGCATCCAGATCGGCATTGCGCGCGGCGGTGAATTTGCATTCGTTAGCGCTGGCCGCCAGCGGCAGCGCGATAAGCAGCAGGACAAAGATAAGTTTGCGCACGTGTTCACTCCCGGTGGGTACGCTGCATCAGATGCAGTGAAGCGTCGAAAGGTTTACAGGCGCTGCAGGCGACATCGGCACCAGGGCCACAACAGCGCAGGTTCGATCGGTGCCTTCCGCCAGGTGTTGGTAAACACCCGCGGGAAATTGCAGCCGAGCGCCTTGTTGGTCATGCGCTGCTTGTTGCCGCGCGCTCGGTTGCGCCTTGGATTTGAGCTCCTGCAACGCCTCAGAGTGAACGAAGTCCGCATCGACAGCCAGCGAAAACAAGCGCTTACGCCGGGCTAGCTTGAAACCGGCCGGCGATGGGCCTAGTTTTGGCCATGGACCCCAACACGCGAAAGTGCCATGACCCATTCACCGTCGATTGTCCGCCGCGATCTGCATTTCGATATGGCCGCCGATATCCCGCGGTTTTGGGTCGAGGGGGATGCACATAAGACCCGGTTTTTCGACGCGATGTCGCTGATGTTTCCCGACGGCGAACGATTCTTTATCGACAGCGTGCGCGCATTCCGCGCCGAGATCGCCGACGATCCGGTGCTTGACGCCGAAGTGGGCGGCTTTATCGGACAGGAGGCGATGCACAGCCGCGAGCATCTGGAATACAACGAGCGTCTGGAGCAGCAGGGCATCGGCGCCAATGAGCTGGTGCAGGTACTGAAGACCTTCCAGGAAAACCGAGCGAAAAAACTGCCGCCGCTTGGCCAGTTGGCGGTGACCATCTGCCTGGAGCATTTCACCGCGATGCTGGCCGATCAGGTGCTTCGCCATCCCGGGACCATGCAGAAGTCCGACCCGCGGATGGCGGCGATCTGGCAATGGCACGCGTTGGAAGAAACCGAGCACAAGGGCGTCGCGTTCGACGTGTTTCGGCGTGTCGGCGGATCACCGCTGAAGCAATATCTGCGCCGCAGCCGCGCCATGCTGTTCGTCACCGGGCTGTTCACCTTTCGGGTCTGGCAGTTCATGTGGCGCATTTCCAAAGCCGAAGGCACCCAGAAGGACTGGCGCGGCTGGCTGCGCCTGCTGGGTTTTCTTTTCGTATCGCCTGGCCCGATCACCCGTATCGGCGGTCAGTGGCTCGCGTGGTTTGTTCCTGGCTACCACCCGTGGAAGCACGACAACCGCAAGCTGGTGGAGGCCGCGAGACGCCACTATGACGAGTTGGCTAAAGCGCCAGCGGCCCGGCCGGCAACCCCGGCCAAGGCATGGGTCGCTGCGGCTGGTTGATACCTGTTCGCGGACAGACTCCGGCGACTGGCGTCGTGCCGAGTAAGATGATCTGATCTGGCCATACTTCAACCTTTCTGGAGCGAAGCCCCGGCATGACGATCGAAATAAAAATGCTGGCCTGGTCCATCGCTTTGGGTCTGGCCTATGTGCTGGTGGCCGCCTGCCTCGCTACCGCGCAGCGCGGAATCAAGTGGAATGCCGGCAACCGAGAAGGCGACGCCAAGCCACTGGTTGGCGTGGCGGCACGCGCCGACCGCGCCAGCCGGAATTTTCTGGAAACCTTTCCCTTCTTCGCCGCCGCGGTGCTGGCGGTCGTGCTGACCCATCGCAACACAGATCACACGGCGTTGGGTGCCCAGGTTTATTTTTGGGCGCGCGTGGCGTATTGGCCGGTTTACGCGGCGGGCATTCCGTACCTTCGCACAGCGGTGTGGATCGCAGCGTTCTGGGGATTTCTGCAGTTGCTAGAAGCGCTTTTTTGAAGGCAGCTGCGGCAGCTGAGTGTGCCGTCTGCAAGCCGGTCCAACCATTTAAATGAAACATTCAAATTAGAAACCACGCTGCGTGCAGCGCCAGCACGACCACGCTGATGCCCAGCCGCATGCGTCGATACGCCGGTGACCACAGCGGGTCGCGTAAATCGATCAGCAGCCAGATCAGAAATCCGCCGGCCAGCAGCGCCAGCGCCGGCAGTGGGCGATGCGCCAGCAGCAGTGCGGCAAAACCAATCAGGCTAGGCACTACCGCTTCGACGTAGCGAATGGTCGGTGCGTCGGTCGTGGCCAGGCCGCGGCCCCAGCGTGCGCCGCCGAGAAAGCTCAAAATCACCGCCGCGTAGGCGATGAACATCGTCAGCGCGACGTCGTGCCATCCGGGCGATAGTGCGGCCAGCCCCAGTGTGCCAATAAACGGCAGCAGGCCGCTCCAGCCCAGGACGAGCATGCCGCGGGGAAGCGGTCGAGTGTCCGGCGTGAGCATCGTAGGCGGTCCTTTAATGAGGTGTGTAGGTAAGAAGGCGTACAGCAGGTCGCGAATGGTCAGGCTGCGTGGCGCCAGTGTTTCGTGAATTTTGCCATGCCTGGGACACCGGTATTGGGCGATGCGGCGAGCCAACGCGGGTGCACGCCGCGAATGGCCGGTGCAGATGCGCTTTAGCCATTCGCCGTTCTGCGGTTTTGCCGCGGTGGTCAAAGTCTGTCCCATTACGTGTATCGACATGCCAATGCACTTATCAACCGCCGCCGCAGGGGGCGACAGATGCCGGTAGGTGCGCGCGGCGGCCGAGCTTTTGGTTTGCATCCGGCTGTCGACTGAGAGAGGATCGAGCCATGTCGACGGCGCCCTTTTTGGTTCTGTCGATAACGCCGCGGGCATCTGAGATGGGCCCCGCCTCGCCTTACGCTGGCGGGTAGGGGTAACACGGTGGGAACGAGCCGCCAGCCGCATCGGGTCAGCGCTGTTCCTGCGAATCGGGATTTATCGTGCGTGGGTAACCGCAGTAAATCATGCGAATCGACCGTCCGCTGGCGCCGCAGGTGGCGCGCGTCGTGTCGGTCAACGCGATGATTCGGTCGGCGAACAGCGCATGCGTCGACAACGCACCGGCCGCATCGTGCGCCGCGTTGCCAGGGATGGCTTTTCCGTCCATACGAACGGACGGCGAGACATCCTCACGCTCGATGAGGGAGCGCGTTGCTGCGCACGAAACGGCACCACATGCGCCAAACCACTTCTTCTTTTCATGCCGCCGATTCGGCGCGGCCGTTCAAGGTTTCCGGTGAGCTGGTCCATCCGATCACCGGAGTCACAGCGGCGTGGACTGTCCCACGCCGTATTCACGCAGTCGCCAAGTCAAGCGGCCGCTATTGCCAAGGAGTTTTACATGAACACGCATTTCGAACGTACCGGCCCCCTCACCGAAATCACCAGCTACCCGCAGTGGGCGCAGGACATGATCGCGGACTGTGCCAAGACCAAGGCGCGCGTCATCGACCATGAAATCTGGAAGATGATGATGAATCTGGAGCTCGATCAGGAGTCCACTTCCAACTTCATGAAGGGCCTGTGGCCATTCATCGAGCGCTTTCCCAGTTTCATGGCTCTCAATCTGCTGAAGACCCGCTATGGGCGCAGCGCCGGTGACAACATGGCAAGACGCTGGCTTGTACGCAATATCCGCGTCGAGCAGAACCATGCCGAGTACTGGATCAATTGGGCCGAGGGTGCGGGGGTCTCGCGCGACGACCTCCTCAATACCGACGCGCCGCACGGAACGGATGGTCTGTTGCGCTGGTGCGAAGAAGTCAGCTCGCGCGGCACGCTGGCGGCCGGCATGATTGCCACCAACTACGCCATCGAGGGAGTGACCGGCGAGTGGTCAGCCATGATCTATCAGAGTACAAAGTATCAAGAGAGCTTTGATCCATCGATTCGTGTGGGTAGTTTGCGTTGGCTCCACCTGCACGCCGATTACGATGACACGCATCCGTGGGAGGCACTGGAAATTGTCTGTACCATCATGGGTATGAACCCTTCGCCGGTCGAGGTTGCGCATCTGGCAGAGTGCATCAAACGTAGCTACGTGAGCATGATTCTTCTGGGGGATCGCTGTATCCAACGTCAGTGGAGCTTCGGTAAGGTGAACGAGGCCGCAGCTTGATGTAGCGACTGGATGCATACTGCTGGAAGGATCGCCGAGGCTTAATTAACCCAAAAGGCAATCGATGCGTCTCATCGGTGCGAGTCTCAAAAGGCCTCTTTCAAAGCGGTTAATGCCGTTGGCCTACGCGCTTGCGGTTGTCATCGTGCTGATCATGGCGTTGACCTGGATTGTGTTGCAGGTCCAGATAACTCTCGCTGGTTTTCTCAACAGCGAGAGTCTTTGGTCCAAGGCGCAGAAGCAGGCGGTCATCGACCTCAGCAATTACGCTGTGAAAGGTGATGCAACGTCGCTTGCCAGTTTCAAGCACAACTACGGTGTTTTGGAATCAGATCGCTTCGGACGGGATGCGATCGCCTCTGGTCATTTCGATAAGGCGGTGATCGAAGACGTATTTCGTCGCGGCAGCATTATGCCGGCGGCACGGCCGGGCATGACCTTCATGCTCGAGCATTTCTCTTCGGCGCCCCATATCAGCGAAGCGTTGAATGCTTGGCGTTCCACCGACGATAAGATCGCCGAACTCAACGTCGTGGCAGGTGAGCTCGAGCGCGGCTACGGCACAGGCGCCATGTCTGCGGCCGAGATCGAGCGTCAGCGCGAGCGTATCAATACCCTCAATACCTTCATTGAGCCGCGGACCCAGCTTTTCTCCGTCGAAGTGGTCAACGGTGCGATCTGGCTGGGACGCGTGCTCTTCTGGGGCGTGCTCAGCGCGTTCCTGCTCGCGGCCATTCTGTGGGTACGCATGGCGCGGCGCATCCTGGACAGCATTCGCGGTAGCGAAGAGCGCTATCGTCTGGTGTTCGACAGCGCAGCCGATGCCATCGTAATGGTGGACGAAGACAGCGGGCGAATACTGGACGCTAACCAGGCGACCAGCGAATGGACCGGGCGCGGCTGGGATGAATTGGTCGGCGACCGGTTCGTGCACTTGTTCACCCAGCAGATTGCCCGCAAAGAGGGCGGCCCGGCGATCAATGCGTTGCTTAACGCCGATGGCAGCAAGCGCCCGGTCGAAACGCAGAGCAGCCTGGTTGACTGGAGCGGTACGCCGGTACGCCAGGCGATCATCCGCGATATTTCCGAGCGGGTGGCCATGGAGCAAGAGCGCCGGGTAGCGGCCGAGGCGCTGGCCAGCATTGTCGAAGGCGTGATCATCGCCGACGCCGACCGGCGGGTGGTGTCGACCAATATGGCGCACACCGGGATCACCGGTTTCACCACGCGCGAGCTGCTGGGCAAGCCCTTCGAAGCTACCCGCACGCTGCCGGATGGCTCTCCACTGCCGTTGTCCATCTGGAAAAATATTGCGGCCGGGCACAACTGGCTCGGCGAAGTGCAGAGTACGCGGCGCGATGGCAGCACCTACCCCGAGCAGCTGAGCATCAGCGCCATCCGCGATGCGGATAACAATGTGCAGTACTACGTCGCGGTATTCACCAACATTTTTTCCAGCAAGGCCAACCAGCGCCGGCTCGAGCATCTCGCGCGGCATGATCCGCTCACTGGCATGGTCAATCGATCGGAGTTCGAGCGCCACTGCAGCGAAGCCATTGCTTTGGCGGCGCGCGAGCGAATGGCGGTCGCCGTGCTGTTCATCGATCTGGATGCGTTCAAGATCGTCAACGACAGCTACAGCCACGCCATCGGTGACCGTTTGCTAGTGAAGGTGGCCGAGCGGATCAGCCAGCAGCTGGCCGAGGGCGATATGGCCGGGCGCATCGGTGGTGATGAATTCACCGTACTGCTGCATCGCCTGAGCCTGCGCGAAGACGCGCGGCCTATCGTCAACCGACTGCTGGCGAGCCTGTCCGAGCCGTTTCTGGTCGACGAATACGAAATTTTTCTGAGCGCCAGCATCGGCGTCGCTGGCTTTCCCCTGGATGGTACCGACGCGTCATCGCTGATCGCCAATGCCGACGCGGCGATGTACGCCGCGAAAACCCAGGAGCGCAACGCTTACCGCTTCTATTCGCCGATGATGCATGCCAATACCCGCAAGCGCCTGCAGCTGGCCAGCGAGCTGCGGCAGGCGCTGACCCGCGACGAGTTTTATCTGGTTTATCAACCCAGCGTGGAAATGCGCACGGGGCGTATCGTGGCGGTGGAGGCGTTGCTGCGCTGGCAGCATCCGGAGCGCGGCGAGATATTGCCCGGTGAATTCATCCCGATGGCGGAAAGCCTGGGCATGATCCGGCGCATCGACGAATGGGTACTACAGGCCGCGTGCGCGCAAATTCAGGCGTGGGATCTCGCCGGCGTGCCGCCGATACGCGTGGCGGTAAATATTTCCGCACGCTGGTTCGGTCAGCCGGCCTTTGTCGAAGGCATCAGCCGCACGCTGCAGGCGCGGCATATTTCGGCACGGCGGCTGCTGCTTGAGATCACCGAGAGCGCGATGCTGCGCCTTGGCGAAGATACCGAGCGCACGATGCACATGCTGCATACCTTGGGCATTGACGTGGCGATCGATGATTTCGGCACCGGCTATTCCTCGATGTCTTACCTCAAGCTGCCCGCGGTGGCGTTTCTGAAAATCGATCGCTCTTTTGTCACCGGTTTGCCGGACAACGCCGGTGACGTGGCGATTGCCGAAGCGATGCTGGCGATGTCGAAAGCCCTGGGCCTCACGACGATTGCCGAAGGCATCGAAACCGAGGCGCAGCACGATTTTCTGGTGCGCGCCGGATGTCTGGAAGGGCAGGGCTACCTGTATTCCTATCCCGTGGGTCCAAGCAAGATCGAGCGTCTGTTGCGCCCGAGCGGAACGCTAGGAACCACCAAGCTACGGCTCGTCCCGCCGAAACGGACGTAGTCTGGCTTTACGCTGCGACCGCGGCCTCCCGCGATGAAACCTGCAACGGCGCGCAGTGCCGGTTGAGCCACTCCAGATCGGCGTCTTCCAGCAGCGGGCTCAGCGCGGCGCGCACTTTGGCGTGATAGTCGTCGAGCCAGGCGCGCTCTTCAGGATTCAGCAGGGAAATTTCCAGCGCGCTGCGATCGAACGGGCACAGCGTCAGCGTCTCGAACGCGTAGAACTCGCCGAATTCGGTGGTATCCGCTTCAATCACGACGGCCAGGTTTTCGTGGCGAATGCCGTGGCGGCCCGGCTTGTACAGGCCTGGTTCGATCGAGCTAATCATGCCCGGCTCCAGCGCCACCAGCGCGCTGCCGGAGACCGGCGGACGAATACCGTGCGGACCTTCGTGCACGTTGAGGAAATAACCCACGCCGTGGCCGGTGCCGTGGCCATAATCCATGCCCGAGGCCCACAGCGGCGCCCGCGCCAGCGCATCGAGCTGCGGGCCGCTGGCACCCTTGGGAAAGCGGGCGCGGCTCAGCGCGATCATGCCTTTCATCACCAGCGTGGCATCGCGGCGCTGCTCGTCGGTGGTCGGGCCCAGCGCCAGCACGCGGGTGATGTCGGTGGTGCCGCCGTGATACTGGCCGCCGGAGTCGATCAGCAGCAGGCCCTTGGCCTGCAGATCGCTGTGCTGCTCGGGCGTGGCGCGATAGTGCGGCAGGGCGCCGTTGGCCTGATAGCCGGCGATGGTGTCGAAACTCTTGCCGACGTAGCCGGGCTGGATCGAGCGCTCCTCATATAAAAGCGTGTCGACATCCAGCTCGGTCAGCGCCATGCCGGCGGCGAGACGCTGTTCCAGCCGGCGGAAGGCGCAAACCAGCGCGGCGCCGTCGCGGCGCATCACTTCGCGCACGTGGTCGAGTTCGGCGCTGCTCTTGCGCGCTTTCATGGCGGTGCTGGGGTTGGCGGCCTCGATGCGCTTGACCGCCGCAGGAATGGCGGCGTCGATGGTGCTGACGATGCGGCCGCTGTCCAGCAAGAGACTGTCCTGCGCGCCGAGATCGGCTAACGCGGAGGTGATCGTGGCGTAATCGGCGATCGCGATGCCGTCAGCGGCCAGCGCGCTGACCAGCGCATCGCTGAGCTTGCGGCGGGCGACAAACAGGGTGCCGCGGCCGCTCGCATCGATCAGCAAATGGGCCAGAAAGACCGGGTTGCACTCGACGTCGCTGCCGCGCAGGTTAGTCAGCCAGGCGATATCGTCGAGGCTGGATATCAGATGATGCGTGGCGCCGAGCTTGCGCATGCTTTCGCGCACGCGGGCGAGCTTTTCCGCGCGAGGGATCACTGCGAAGGCCGCGTCGTGAGCTACCACTGGCGCCGTGGGCAGCGCCGGACGGTCGCTCCAGATCACGCCCGGCAGATCCAGATCGGTGCGCAGGCTGGCGCCGCTTTCCTTCAACTTTTTCTCTATCTGTCGCTGCGTACTCACCGCCACGCTGTCGCCCGCGATCGCCAACACGTCTCCCTCGTGCAGATGCTTTTGCAGCCACGCCAGGTGTTCGGCGGCGTGCGGCACCTGCAGCTTCATCAGCGCGATGCCGGTACCGGCAAGCTGCTGCTCGGCCTGCGAAAAGTAGCGCGAGTCGGTCCACAGGCCGGCATGGTCGGCGGTGACGATCAGCGTGCCCGCTGAACCGGTGAAACCGGACAGCCACGCGCGCGCCTGCCAGTGTTCGGGCAGGTACTCGGAAAGATGGGGGTCGGCGCTAGGTACGAGCACGGCGGCGACACCGTGCTGCTGCATGACGGCGCGCAGGGCGGCCAGACGGTCGGGAATCGAGGGATAAGCTGAATTAGTCATCAGGTCATGCTAGCAGGCGATCTGCCGCCTTTTCACGCGCTGCGACACCGCCGTGGGATGAATTAAATCGGTCGATTATTGAATGCTCTCTCGCAGCGGGACGGTTCTGCCGCTAAAATGCCTATTTCCAGCACGGCTACTTTCCATGACCCCCCTGATTTTTGTCACCGGCGGTGTGGTGTCCTCGCTTGGCAAGGGCATTGCTGCGGCTTCACTGGCCTCGATTCTGGAAGCCCGCGGGCTTTCGGTCACCATGATGAAGCTCGACCCGTATATCAACGTGGACCCGGGCACCATGAGCCCGTTCCAGCACGGTGAGGTCTACGTGACCGATGACGGCGCCGAAACCGACCTCGATCTCGGCCACTACGAGCGTTTCGTCAACACCCGCCTCGCCGGCAAAAACTCCATCACCACCGGCAAGATCTACGAAAGCGTGATCCGCAAGGAGCGCCGCGGCGACTATCTCGGCGCCACCGTGCAGGTCATCCCGCATATCACCGACGAGATCAAGCACTGCATCCACGAGGCCACGCGCGGCTATGACGTGGCGCTGGTGGAAATCGGCGGCACCGTCGGCGATATCGAGTCGCTGCCGTTCCTCGAAGCCATTCGCCAGCTGCGCATTGAACACGGCCCGGAAAAGGTGGTGTTCATGCATCTCACCCTGGTGCCGTATATCAAGGCCGCCGGCGAGATCAAGACCAAGCCGACGCAGCATTCGGTAAAGGAGCTGCGCTCGATCGGTATTCAGCCGGATATCCTGCTGTGCCGCAGTGAGCAGGCGCTGCCCGAGGGCGAGCGTCGCAAGATCGCCCTGTTCACCAACGTGCCGGAGCAGGCAGTGATTAGCGCCGTCGACGTCGACGTGATCTACAAAACGCCGCTGTGGCTGCACAGCCAGGGCCTGGACGACATCGTGGTCAAGCGCCTCGGCCTGGACGCCAAGCCGGCCGATTTGTCCGCGTGGCAGCGCACGGTCGACGCGGTGGTGAACCCGAAAGACGAGATCACCGTCGCCATCTGCGGCAAGTACGTTGAGCATAAGGATGCCTACAAGTCGCTTGGCGAAGCCCTGCGCCACGGCGGCATCAAGCAGCAGACGCGAGTCAATCTGAAATGGATCGATTCGGAGCAGATCGAGGCCGACGGTGCCGCGGCGGTGCTTTCCGATGTCGATGCCATTCTGGTGCCGGGCGGCTTCGGCAAGCGCGGCTTCGAGGGCAAGATTCTGGCCGCCCGCTATGCGCGTGAGCACGGCGTGCCGTATTTCGGCATCTGCTACGGCATGCACGCGGCGGTGATCGACTTTGCCCGCCATGTGGCGAATCTGCCTGAGGCCGATTCCAGTGAGAACGATCGCAATACGCCCGATCCGGTGATCGCGTTGATCACCGAATGGACCACGGCCACGGGCGAAGTCGAACAGCGCAGCGATCGCTCCGACCTTGGGGGCACCATGCGGTTGGGTTCGCAGGAGTGCCGCCTCAAGGCCGGCACGCTGGCGCGCGAGCTTTACGGTCAGGATGTGGTGGCCGAGCGCCATCGCCATCGCTACGAGTTCAACAACCGCTACCGCCAGGCGTTCGAGGATCTTGGGCTGGTGATTTCCGGCAAGTCGATGGACGACCTGCTGGTGGAAATCGTCGAGCTGTCGCCGCAGGCGCACCCGTGGTTCCTCGGCTGCCAGGCACATCCGGAGTTCACCTCCACGCCGCGCGACGGCCACCCGCTGTTTATCGGTTTTGTTCGCGCCGCGCGTGAGTACAAGGCCGTGCGCGACGGTCATCGGCTGGCCCAGCAGGAGTCCATGGCATGAAATTGTGCGGTTTCGAAATCGGGCTGAACCAGCCGCTGTTCCTGATCGCCGGCCCGTGCGTGGTCGAGTCCGAGCAGCTGCAGCTGGACGTGGCGGGCAAGCTGAAGGAAATCACCGGCAAGCTCGGCGTCAACTTCATCTTCAAGTCCAGCTTCGACAAGGCGAACCGTTCGTCCAGCGAGAGCTTTCGCGGCCCGGGGCTGGAAGAAGGCCTGCGCATTCTCGGCGAAGTGCGCCGCCAGATCGGTGTGCCCGTGCTTACCGATGTGCACGAATACACGCCGATGGACGAGGTCGCCTCAATCGTCGACGTGCTGCAGACCCCAGCCTTTCTGTGCCGCCAGACTGACTTCATCCAGAAGGTGGCGCGCGCCGGCAAGCCGGTGAACATCAAGAAAGGCCAGTTTCTGGCGCCGTGGGACATGAAGCACGTGGTGGCCAAGGCCAAGGCCGTGGGCAACGACGACATCATGGTATGCGAGCGCGGCGCGAGCTTCGGTTACAACAACCTGGTGTCGGACATGCGCTCGCTCAGCGTGATGCGCGAAACCCAGTGCCCGGTGGTCTTCGATGCGACTCACTCGGTGCAGCTGCCGGGCGGCCAGGGCGCCAGCTCCGGCGGTCAGCGCGAGTTCGTGCCAGTACTGGCGCGCGCGGCGGTGGCGGTCGGCATCGCCGGGCTGTTCGCCGAGACGCATCCGGATCCGAGCAAGGCGCTTTCCGACGGCCCGAACGCGTGGCCGCTGGGCAAGATGGAAGCGCTGCTGGAAACGCTGATGGCGCTCGATGCCGTCACCAAGCGGCACGCCTTTCTCGAAGATTCGCTGTAAGCGCCGTCGCAAGTTTTTTGCGTGTGACACCTTTCGTTAGCACCGTCCAGACAGGAACTCCATGACTACCGATATCACTCACATTCACGCCCGCGAAATCCTCGATTCACGCGGTAATCCCACGCTGGAAGCCGAAGTCACCCTGAGCGACGGCAGCTTTGGCCGCGCCGCGGTGCCGAGCGGCGCATCGACCGGATCGCGCGAAGCGGTCGAGCTGCGCGACGGCGACAAAGCCCGCTACGGCGGCAAGGGTGTGAAGCACGCGGTGGCCAACGTCAACGCGACGATTGCCGATGCGCTGAAGGGTTTCGATGCAGTCGACCAGAAGGGCCTCGACGCCAAGCTCATCGCGCTGGACGGCACGCCGAACAAGGGCAAGCTCGGCGCCAACGCGCTGCTCGGCGTATCGATGGCGGCCGCGCACGCGGTGGCCGCGTCGCGCCATGAGCCGCTGTGGAAGTATCTGTCTCATGGCAAGCCGGGCGCGCTGCCGGTGCCGATGATGAACATCATCAACGGCGGTGAGCATGCCGACAACAATATCGACGTGCAGGAATTCATGGTGCTGCCGGTCGGCCTGCCGAACTTCGCCGAGGCGCTGCGCGCTGGCGCGGAGATTTTCCATGCGCTGAAGAGCGTGCTGCACGGCCGCGGCCTGAGCACGGCGGTGGGTGATGAAGGCGGCTTCGCGCCGAACCTGCGTTCCAATATCGAGGCGCTCGACACCATCCTCGAAGCGATCGGCAAGACCGGTTACAAGGTCGGCAGCGAGATTCTGCTCGGGCTCGATGCCGCCAGCTCGGAGTTCTACAAGAACGGAAAATACGATCTGGCCGGCGAAGGCAAGCAGTACACCTCCGAACAGTTCGTCGACCTGCTGGCCGGCTGGGCCAAGCAGTACCCGATCGTCACCATCGAAGACGGCATGGCCGAAGGCGACTGGGATGGCTGGAAGCTGCTGACCGACGCCATCGGCGATCGCATCCAGGTGGTCGGCGACGATCTGTTCGTGACCAACCCGGCGATTTTTCGCGAAGGCATCGAAAAGCACATCGCCAATTCGATCCTGATCAAAGTCAACCAGATCGGCACGCTGTCCGAAACGTTGGAAGCCATCGCGATGGCCGATGCAGCCAAGTATTCGGCGGTGATCTCGCACCGTTCCGGCGAAACTGAAGACACCACGATCGCCGACATCGCCGTGGCCACCACGGCAACCCAAATCAAGACCGGTTCGCTCTGCCGCAGCGACCGCGTGGCGAAGTACAACCAGCTGTTGCGCATCGAAGAGCAGCTGGGCGCCGCCGCCCGTTACGCCGGTCGCGACGCGTTCCCGAATCTCAGCAAGCTGCCCGGCTGAGCGGGGCGTTTGACTGCCGATGCTGCGCTGGGTCGCCCTGATTTTGCTCCTGATTCTGGTCGGACTGCAGCTGAAGCTGTGGTCCGGCGCGGGCAGCATGCGCGACGTCGATAGTCTGCGTATCGCGGTCAAGAAACAGACCGATGAGAACGATCGTCTGACCCAGCGCAACGAGGCACTGGGTGCCGACGTGCAGGATCTCAAGCACGGCGACCAGGCGGTCGAGGCGCGCGCGCGGACCGAGCTCGGCCTTATCAAGCCAGGTGAAACGTTTTATCAGGTCGTGGAGGCGCCGGCCTCGGCCTCGTCAGTGCAGCCGGCGGCTGCGTCGACGGCGGCGCAAGCCGGCCAGCCGTGAGCGCGCTTTTACGCTCTACCGCATCTTTTTGGTGCGTGGTGCCGGCCGCCGGTCGCGGCACGCGGGTCGGTGGCGACTGTCCCAAGCAATACCTCCCGCTGGCCGGGCGCTCGCTGATTCTGCACACGCTGGAACGCCTCGCCGCGCATCCGCGCATCGCCGGACTGCTGGTGACGCTCGGCTCGGCGGATGCGCACTGGCCGGGGATCGACGCGATGCACGGCAAGCCGGTGCTCACCGCCGTCGGCGGTGCCGAGCGCAGCGATTCGGTGCTGGCCGGACTCGAGGCGTTGCCATCTAACGTGAGCGCCGATGATTTTGTACTGGTCCACGATGCGGCCCGGCCTTGCGTGCGGCAGGCCGATATCAGCCGGTTGATCGATCTTTGCACGGTGGTGGACGGCGGCCTGCTCGGCGCGCCGCTGCGCGATACGCTCAAGCGCGCCAACGATGCCTCGCGCAGCATGGCCACCGAGCCGCGCGACGAGCGCTGGCGTGCGTTTACGCCGCAGATGTTTCGTCGCGGCCAGCTCAGTGCAGCCTTGCGCGATGTCGCTGCGCGCGGTGCCAAGATCAGCGACGAGGCGATGGCGATGGAGCAGGCCGGTTTCGCGCCGCTGCTGGTCGAAGGCGCCGAGGACAATATCAAGGTGACCACGGCGGCGGATTTCGCGCTGGCCGAGTTTCTACTTGCGAGGACGGGTGATGCGCATCGGCAACGGTTTTGACGTCCACGCGTTCGGCGAAGGCGATCACGTGACCCTTGGCGGCGTGCGTGTGCCGCACAGCCATGGCGTGATCGCGCATTCGGATGGCGACGTGGTCATCCACGCGCTGTGCGACGCGATTTTCGGCGCGCTGGCGCTGGGCGACATCGGCGTGCATTTTCCGCCGAGCGACGAACGCTGGCGCAACGCGGACAGCCGCCAGTTTCTTCGTCATGCGGCCACGCTGATGGCCCAGCACGGCTATGCCTTGGGCAATGCCGATATCACGGTGATCGGCGAGAGACCCAAAATTTCGCCATACGCGCAGGCGATGCGCGAATGCCTTGCGGCCGACCTCGATAGCGAGGTCGGCCGCATCAGCGTCAAGGCCACCACGACCGAGAAACTCGGCTTTACCGGGCGCAGCGAAGGCATCGCCGCGCAGGCCACCGTTCTGCTCGAGCGCCGCTGAGCGCTCGTTGACATCATTAAATACCGGCGTAGCCGGTGGAGCGTCATGTCCGAATCCGAAGAGACTCCCGTTCAAGCGACATCGCCTGAACCCGTCGAGAGCGCATCGATCCATGCGCCGTTGCCGTGGGCTTACGGCGCGCCGCCGCTGAAGGCTCAGCTGCGCAGCACGCCGGACGATTTCCGGGTCGAGGAAGTGCTCGGTTACGATGCCGACGGCCAGGGCGAACATGCGCTTCTCTGGGTGGAAAAACGCGGCGCCAATACCGACTGGGTGGCCAGAGAGCTGGCGAAATTCGCCGGCGTATCGCAGGTCGCTATCGGCTACGCCGGCATGAAGGATCGGCACGCGGTGACGCGGCAGACCTTTTCCGTACAGCTGGCGGGCAAACCCGATCCGGACTGGTCGACGTTCCCGCACGCCGAGGTGAAAGTGCTGGCCGTCACACGACATTCGCGCAAGCTCAAGCGCGGCGCGCTGCGCGGCAATCGTTTCGTGCTGGTGCTGAGGCAGGTGCAGGGCGACCGCGAGGCCGCTGAACGGGTATTGCAGCAAATTGCCAAGCGCGGCGTGCCTAACTACTACGGCGAGCAGCGCTTCGGCCGCGAAGGCGGCAATGTGGCGCAGGCGCGCGCGATGTTCGCCGGGCGACGCGTGGAGCGCGACAAGCGCTCGTTCCTGCTGTCTGCCGCGCGTTCGCAGATATTCAACAGCGTGCTGGCCGCGCGCGTCGAAAAGGAGGCGTGGGATACTCCGCTCGATGGCGAGATCTGGGCGCTTGCCGGTTCGCGCTCCTGGTTCGGGCCGGAGCCCTTCAATGATGTGCTGGCCGAACGGCTGGCGCGTTTGGACATCCATCCGTCCGGGCCGCTGTGGGGACAGGGCGAGCTGCCCAGCAAGGATGCCGCCGGCGCACTGGAGCAATCCATCGCCGAAAGTTACCGTGATCTGGCCGCCGGTCTGGTCGCCGCACGCATGGATCAGGAGCGCCGGCCGCTGCGGCTGGTGCCGACGGATTTGAAATGGCGCTGGCTGGATGACGAGGCGCTGGAGCTTGCCTTTGAACTGCCGGCCGGCGCGTACGCCACCGTGGTGGTGCGCGAACTGGCGCAGAGCTGATCGGGCGACGCGCTTAACCTTTCAGCAGAACAACGACCGCACCGGTTCCACCTTGCGCGGGACGCGCCGAGGCGAAGGCGATCACGTCATCGCGCCGGCGCAGCATGCGATCGGTCAGGCCTTTCAACACCGGCCCGGCGGCGCGTGAGCGCAGGCCCTTGCCGTGCACGATGCGCACGCAGCGCAGCCCGTTCTGTTTGGCTTCGGCGAGAAACATGATGATGGTCGACTGCGCCGCGGCGGCATTCATCTGATGCAGATCGATGTCGTCCTGCACGCTGAACTGGCCGCGCTTGAGCTGGCGCAACAGCTTGGGCGAATAACCATCGCGCAGAAAGCTGAGTTCCTCGCCCACTTCCAGCACGGCTGGATCGAACGCCATGTCGAGCAGCTCGCCGGGCACCGCCGCCTCGTCCGCTTCGAACATGTGCGGATGCGGCTCGGGTTTGGGAGCAGTCGGTGGCGCAGCGACCGAGTTGAGCTTGCGCACCTCGCCGATCGACTCGCGAAACAGTCGGCTGTCGTCGTCATTGATCGGAGCGGATGCGCGGCGCTTCATGGGCCCATGCTAACCAAACCGCTGGTGATGGTGCGAATGCGCATGGCCGCAGTCGATGCGCGCAGTCTAAGGCGTGTGAAACCGGCCACCCGCTCCGGTAGACTTCAACAGTTAAGGCGCGTCGCGAGAATTACTACAACGCGTCGCCGTCAGCTATCAACGGAGCCTCATGCGAGTACTGGTTAGCAATGATGATGGTGTGGACGCCCCCGGCATCCATGTGCTCGCCGAGCGCTTGCGCGAAGTCGGCGAAGTAACCGTGGTGGCGCCCGATCGCGATCGCTCCGGCGCCAGCAACTCGCTGACGCTGGATTCGCCGCTGCGCGTGCTGCCGATGGGCAACGGCTACTTCCGCGTAGCCGGCACGCCGACCGACTGCGTGCATCTGGCGCTGGCCGGATTGCTCGACGAAGAACCCGATATCGTCGTCTCCGGCATCAACAACTCGGCCAATCTCGGCGACGACGTGATTTACTCCGGCACGGTGTCCGCAGCGATGGAAGGCCGTTTCCTCGGGCTGCCCGCCATTGCGGTGTCGCTGGTGACCAAGGACCACAACGGGAAGCACTACGATTCGGCGGCGCAAGCCGTGCTGCTGCTAATGCAGCGCCTGCTGGTCGATCCGCTGCCGGCCGACACGATACTCAACGTCAACGTGCCGGACCGGCCGTGGGCGGAAATCAAGGGTTTTGAAGTGACCCGTCTTGGCCGCCGCCATCGTGCCGCGCCGTCGGTAGCGCAAACCGATCCACGCGGTCGGCCGATCTGGTGGATCGGCCCGGCGGGCGAGGTGGACGACGACAGTCCCGGCACCGATTTCAACGCGGTGCAGCGCGGTTTTATTTCGGTCACGCCGATCCACGTCGATCTGACCCGTTTTCAGGCGCTGGAAAAAGTCAGTAGCTGGATCGAGGACCTGAGCGACAGCGTGAAGCGCGATCGCACCGCCGCGCATGAGGTGGTCTAAGCGATGACCGTTTATCGACTGCCGGCGTCGGAGTTGAAAGGTGAGGGCATGACCTCGCAGCGTGCGCGCGACCGCCTGGCCGTGAGCCTGAAAGAAAGCGGCATCCGCGATACGCGGGTCATCGAGGTGATTCGCGACCTGCCGCGTCATCACTTCATCGATCAGGCGCTGCACTCGCGTGCCTATGAAAACACCGCGCTCCCGATTGGCCACGGCCAGACCATTTCGCAGCCTTGGGTCGTGGCACGCATGACCGAGGTGCTGCTGGAACATTTCGACGCCAAGCAAGGCATGCCGAAAAAGGTGCTGGAGATCGGTACCGGCTCGGGCTACCAGGCCGCCGTGCTCGCGGCGCTGGTGCCGGAGCTTTTCACGGTCGAGCGTATCGAAGAGCTGCTGCGCCAGGCGCGCCGACGCTTTCGCCAGCTAGGCATCACCAATCTGCGCTCCAAGCATGACGACGGCAAGCTCGGCTGGTCGGACGAAGCGCCGTTCGACGCGATCATCCTCACCGCGGCAGGCGATACGATTCCTACGCGCATCCTCGACCAACTCACGCCCTCCGGCGTGCTGGTAGCCCCCGTCGGTTCGGCCAGCAGCCAGACGCTGATCCGCATGCGCGGCGATGGTGCAGGCGATTTCATCCAGGAAGAGCTGGGTCCGGTGAGCTTCGTACCACTACTCGGCGGGATCGGCTGATGCGACTGTTTGGAAAACTCTACGCTCAGGCGCTGGTCTGGGCGCGCAGCCCGAAAGCGATTTACTACCTTGCCGGATTGAGTTTCGTCGAAGCCTTCATCTTTCCGATTCCGCCGGAGGTGATGCTGGCGCCGATGATGCTGGGCAAACGGCACAAAGCCTTCCACTTCGCGAACCTAAGCCTGCTCTTTTCGCTGCTCGGCGCCCTGGTCGGATACGCGTTGGGCCACTGGGCATTTCAGGCGTTGCGGCCGGTGCTCGATTCGCTGCACCTGCTGGCGCCGATCGAGCAAGGGGTGACCGTGCTGCGGCAGCAGATGGCGCAGCACCAGTGGGGGTTGTTCAGCGTATTGATTCTGGCGGCGCTGCAGCCGGTGGTGCCAATGAAGTTCGTGACCTGGGCGTGCGGCATCATCGGCGTGCCGGTGCTGCCGTTCCTCGCCTGCATCGGGCTCGGGCGTGGCAAGCGGGTATTGCTGCTGGCGCTGCTAATTCGTCTGTTCGGAGAGCGCGCCGAACGCATTTTGCATAAATACATCGAATGGATTGGCTGGACCGCGCTGGTATTGCTCGGCCTGCTGCTGGTCTGGTGGGTATGGCTGCGTTGAGAAGAGGCTGTCCCATCTCGCTAACAGGTATGAAAAAGGAATTGCGCCTAGGTATGCTGATCCCCATGAATGGAACGACCTTGAATCGACCGGCCGTACGCCGACATTTGCCTTTGCTGGCGCTCGCGCTCGCTTCGTCGATGCTAGCTGCTTGCGACACCATGCATAGCTCCGTGGTCGTCGAGCCCGCGGCTGGCGGCGGCAACTACAGCAGCGGACAGATCGTGGGCCCAGCCGCGCATACCTCGATTCCCGGTGGCAGCTATCAGGTGGTTAAGGGCGACACGCTGTACTCCATCGCCTTTCGCAACAAGGTGGACTTTCGCGATTTGGCGCAGTGGAATGGGGTCGCTGCGCCGTACACGATTCATCCGGGGCAGCGGCTAAAGCTGTCTCCGGCAACAACGGCAGGAGCCGTCGCCGCCAATCGCCCGAGCAGCCCGGTTTCGCCAGCGCCGCTGCCGGCAACTGCTCAAGCAGTGGCACCCGTTCATTCCGCATCGGCTCCTCCAGCTGCATCGGCGCCCATGTTCGAGCCGGTGGCTTCCTCGTCAACGCCCAAGCCGCCGAGCGTGGCAGCCGTGGCGGCCGCGCCAGCGAGTTCTGTGCCGCCGAAAGCCACCGCGCCCGCGCCGTCAGGCACGTCCAGCGTGGTGCCGGTGGCCGGGGTCAAGACGCCATCGCCGGCCGTGCTGCCGCCACCGGCCCCCGCACAGGCGGTTTCCACCGGGCCCGCACGCGTGGTAAGCGGCGTGACCTGGCGCTGGCCGGCGCAGGGCACGTTGATCAAGCGCTTCCAGCCGGGCGATGCGATCCCGGGTATCGAAATCGGCGGCAACGCCGGAGACGCTGTGCACGCGGCGGCCGATGGCGTGGTGGTTTACAGCGGTAACGGGCTGGTGGGTTACGGCGAGCTGGTCATCATCAAGCATAGTGACAGCTTCCTGTCGGCGTACGGCCACAACAGCAAGCGCCTGGTGAAGGAAGGGCAGCGCGTCACGGCCGGCCAGCAGATCGCCGAAATGGGCTCGACCGGCGCCACGCGCAACGAACTCGAATTCCAGATTCGCAAGGACGGCAACCCGGTCGATCCGTTGGGCTACCTGCCGCCGCACTGAAAAGCCGAAGTTAGTTCGAGGCCGGTGACGAGAGCGCTGGAGTTGGCAGAATGAATCCGGCAATCACCCGCCGCCCCTCGCCGGCAAGCAGGTTGTAGGTGCGCGCGGCGGCGGCGTTGTCCATCACTTCGATGCCGATGTTCCGGCGCAGAAACCCCGCCATGAAGGCTGCAGAAGGAAACGTCTGGCGCGGCCCGGTACCGAGAATCACCAGCTCCGGCTGCAGCGCCAGCATGGCTTCGACGTGCTCGGCGTCCAGCTGGCTGGCGGCATCGACGGCCCAGTTCTCGATGGCCTGATCCGGCGCCAGGAGAAAGCTGCGGCTCAGTTCACGATCAAGCAGGGTAATGCTGTGCTGGCCAACGCGACGAACCAATAGATAGCCATCGGCTTGTTCGAGTGACAGATCCATCAGCGCGGCAGGGCGATCTTCGGCTCGTCGACGTTGCGCCGGAAAAGCACCACGACGTGACCGATCTTGTGGATGGTTTCGGCCTCGGTGCCCGAGGTCAGGGTGTCGATCTGGGCCTCACGCTCTTCCTTGTCCCCGCCGGAAAGCTTGACCTTGACCAGCTCGTGCTGGCTCAACGCCAGTCCGAGCTCCTTGACCACCGCGTCGCTGGCACCCTTGTTACCAAGAAGAATCACCGGGCTCAGATCGTGGGCGAGGCTGCGCAGATAACGGATCTGCGAGGAGGAAAGGGCCATGTCGTACGTACTCGATTCGCTGTCATTCGACGTCTAAGGGTATCATGCGTCCACAAGCCGCACGTCGAAAAACATTCGGTCGTCACAGGTGATGAGCGATTTTCTGTACTGTCTCTATCGTCAGCGCGTGTTTTCTCGGCATTTCAGCAATTCCTCTTCTTCTGGCTGTCTCCGATCATGACCCGCAGCAAAAGCAGTGCCGTCTGGCTGCGTGAACACTTCAACGATGTATACGTCAAAAAGGCCCAGGCCGAAGGGCTGCGTTCGCGCGCGGTCTACAAGCTGGAAGAGCTGATCGAGCGTGATCGCTTGCTCAAGCCTGGCATTCATGTGGTCGATCTAGGTGCCGCGCCGGGCAGCTGGTCGCAGCTGGTGCGAAATCGCATGGGCGAGACGGGTACCGTGGTGGCGCTGGACATCCTGCCGATGCAGAGCATCGCCGGCGTGGATTTCCTGCAGGGCGACTTCCGAGAGGAATCGGTCTTGCGCGAGCTAGAGGGCCGATTGAACGGGCAGAAGCTGGATCTTGTGCTGTCCGATATGGCCCCCAATATGAGTGGTGTGGCGCTTGCCGACCAGATCCGTGCGATGGATCTGGCCGAGTTGGCGCTGGACTTTAGTCGACAGTGGCTCAAGCCCGGCGGTTCGTTCCT
>CAIKJM010000252.1 GCA_903827735.1 uncultured Rhodanobacter sp.
ATAGAAGCCGGTGCCGCCGCAGCTATCCTGCTGCCGCGCCTGACGGCCGCACGCAAGACGATGGCCACGCGCGCGCCGCTGCTGCGTCAAGGCCTGATCGGGCCAAACGCCGCACGCGATTTCGACACTGGTGCGAGCCTGCTGTTGCGCTTTGTCGAAGAGCTGCACGCCTACGTCGACACAGCTGCCTCGCTGCAGGCGCCGAGGCTGGTGTTGCGCTCGCCCGAGCGGGTGAACTTCGAGCGTGGCAACGACTTCGCCAGCGCGGGTCTGGCGGTATTTCGCACTACGCTGACCATGCTGGTGCTGGGCATCTTCTGGATTGACGCGGCGTGGCCGATGGGTGCCAGCGCGATGCTTATCGCCACGATCTTTGCCGGGCTCTTTGCAACGGCTACCGATCCGGTCCGCGCGACCCGTTCGGTGCTGCTGGGTTATGCCAGCGGCATGGCGGCCGCGTTTTTTTGCGTGTTTTTCGTGCTTACGCGAATGGACGGCTACGGTTTACTGGTTGCCGGCACCGCGCCTTTTCTGATGCTGGGGTTGATGTTGCTGATGCGGCCATCGGTCGCCAGCTACGGGCTCGGTTGCTGCATGGGCTTTGCCTACATTCTCGCCGTGAAGAATCCGATGGTGTTCGACCCGCTCAGCTTCCTCAACGACGTGATCGCTCAGCTGATCGGCCTGAGCTCGGCGGCCATTGCCTTTGTCGTGGTGCCGCCGGCCATCGGCAGCCACTGGCTGCGGCGACGCCAGCTGGAACGGCTGCGCCGCCAGGTGACGCTGGCCGCGGAAGCGCCGCTGGCCGGATTGCGCCAGCGTTTTGAAAGTGTCAACCACGATCTCTTCAGCCAGATCGTGGCGCAGACCGCGCCCGGCAGCGACGATTCCCGCGCCTTGATCGCCTGGGCGCTGGCGGTGCACGAAACCGGCGGCGCGCTGATAGCGTTGCGTCAGGACCGCTTGACTCATCGCATGCCGGACGAGATCGATCAATGCATTGCTCTGGCCATCAACGCGCTGGCGCGCTTCTACGAGCGGCCTGATAGCGAGGGCTATGCGCGCACGCGCGACGCCGTCGCCAACGCCATCGATCGGGCGTCCGCCGAGCCCAGCGCGCGACCGCTGCTCGACCATCTCCATCTGATCCGACTGGCATTGCTCGATGGCGAGTCGGCTATCGCCGATTACATGCCGGAAACACCGGCGGCCCAGGAGTTGACCCATGCCTCGTGAAATTGCCCTGGGCGATGCGCTGGTACCCGGCTTGCTGCTGCTGTTCATGGTGTCGCTCGCGCTGCTGTGGCTGATCGACTGGCTGGCCGGCCGCTTTGGGCTTTATCGAATGGTCTGGCACCCACCGGTGTTTCGACTCGCGCTTTTTGTTTGTGTCTTCGGCGGCCTTGCGCTGCTCCTGCTTTGAGAATGACGGCCATGAAAACTGCCACGTTGATTCGTTTCGTTGTGACTTTCGTCGTCTTGCTGGCGGCGGTCGTCGTCGGGCACACGCTGTGGAAGCACTATATGTATTCGCCCTGGACGCGCGACGGTCGCGTGCGCGCGGAGATCGTGCGCATCGCGCCCGACGTGTCGGGTCTGGTGACCAAGGTCAACGTGATCGACAACCAGACGGTGAAGAAGGGCGACCTGCTGTTCGAGATCGATCCGTCGCGATATCAGAACGCGCTCGATCTGGCCAAGGCCAATGTCGGCGTCGCGCAAGCCGCCGCGCGCGCGGCCAAGGCCAACGTGGAAGCCGCCGCGGCCGGCGCCGCACAGAGCAAATCGTCGTACGGCATGGCGGCCGAGCAATCCAGCCGCCGGCAGCGGCTCAGCGATGTGGTGTCCGAAGAAGCGCGCGCCGATGCACGCTCGGCGGCCGATGCCGCGCGCGCTGGTTTAGACAAAGCGCAGGCGGGCCTGGATCAGGCGATGGCTGCCGAGCAGCAGGCGCAGGCGGCGGTCACCCAAGCGCAGGTCGCGGTAGCGGCCGCGCAGCTCAATCTGGATCGCACCGAAGTGCGCGCGCCCACCGACGGCTATGTCACCAATCTGCTGGTGCGGGTCGGCGACTATGCCAGTGCCGGCGCGCCTCGAATGGCGTTGATCGACAGCCATTCCTATTGGGTCTACGGCTATTTCGAGGAAACCAAGCTGCCGCAGGTGCGCATCGGCGATGCCGTGGATATCCGCCTGATGAGCGGCGGCGTGCGCCTGCATGGCACGGTGCAGAGCATTGCCCGAGGTATCACCGACGCCGGCAATCCCACCGGATCGGATCTGCTGTCCGACGTCAACCCAACGTTCAATTGGGTGCGGCTGGCCCAGCGCGTGCCGGTGCGCGTCGCGATCGATACCGATCACCTGCCCGCAGGCACCGTACTTGCCGCGGGCATGACGGCCACGTTGATCGTGCATCCGCACAAGGCGGACGATGCCAACACCACAGCGGCCGCTACGCCATGAACCGTCACGCCAGACCATGGATTCGCGCCGCCGCGCTGGCGCTGAGCATCGGGCTGACCGGCTGCGTCAGCACCGGCGGCCTGCACACCACCGGCAAGCTGACCGATACCGACAGCCTGAAATCCGAGCGCAGCCTCGCGGATGTATCGCTCAGCCCGACAGCATGGCCGGCGCAGGACTGGTGGGTGAGTTTCGGCGATCCGCAGCTCAGCACGCTGATTGATGAAGCCCTGAAGAACAATCCCTCGCTGGCGGAAGTGGAGGCGCGTGCGCGCCGAGCGCAGGCTGCCGCCGATGGGCTTGATGCAGCGCGCGATCCGCAGGTAGGGCTGGACGCCAGCGCCGTCGGCGCCAGGCTGTCGAGCAAGGATCCGGTCTATCCGGAATACGCGCTCGGCAGCTTTGCCTGGGCCAAGTCGGTCACAGCAGGGTTTTCCTGGAATCTGGACTTGTGGGGCGGCCAGCGCGCCGCATGGGAGGCGGCGCTGGGACGCAGCCGCGCGGCGCAGATCGATGCGCATGCCGCCCGTATCCAGCTATCGGTGAACGTGGCGCGCGCCTATGTACGGTTGGGTTACGCTTTCGCACAGCAGGACGTGGCCGAGGCTGAACAGCAGCGCGCAAGTAAGTCGCTGACCATCACGCGTCGACTGGTGGAAGGCGGCCTGGGCACGACGCAGGAGGCGTATCTGGCTGACTCGCAGGTCGCCAGCGCCGAGCAGCAAAAAGTCCAGGCGGATCGCGCCATCGATGCCGCGCGCAGCAGTCTTTCCGTGTTGCTGGGGCAGGGACCCGATCGCGGGCTTGCCATCACCCGCCCGCATCTGCTCGATCAGGGCAAGATCGCGCTGCCCGATCAGTTATCGGTTGGCCTGCTGGGACGCCGCGCCGATCTGGTCGCCGCGCGCTGGCAGGTGGAAGCGGCCGCCAAGGACATCAAGGCCACGAAGACAGAATTCCTACCCAATATCAGCCTCAGCGCGATGGCCGGCCTCGTCGCGGTCGGCGACAGCACCAACGTGTTTCAGCTGCCGGCGCGCACGTTCAGCGTCGGCCCGGCGCTGAGCCTGCCGATCTTCGACGGCGGCCGGCTTCGCGCCAAGCTGGCCGCCAGCGACTCGGTCTACGACGAATCGGTGGCGCGCTACAACAGCTTGCTGGTAGCGGCCATTAACGATGTGTCCGATCAGGTCTCGGCGCTGACCTCGGTGCGCAAACAAATTGAGCTGGAAAAGCGCGCGCAGGACGACGCACGTAAAAGTTGGGAGCAGGCGATTGCCGGTTACAAAGGTGGTGTAAGCGGACCGCTGGCACCACTGATCAGCCGGCAGCAACTGCTGCTTGCCGATCAGCGTACTGCGGCACTGGAAAGCCAGCAGGCCGATATTTCGATTCGCTTGATCGAAGCGCTGGGTGGTGGCTACGCCGTGGACGATTCTGTTGTCGCGGCAGAGCCGACGAGAGCAGGGCAGACGTCCCGCTAGCGCGATGCGACGATTTTTTGGGATTCGGGTTAGGACGTCGCTTGACCATGGCGACTGCTATGAAAAGCCTTCACGCAACCCCATGACGGTCCGTTGAAATAAACTCCGCCAGCTACCTTAATGAAGGACCAATCCATGATCGAAGTGCATCATCTCAACGAGTCACGCTCGCGTCGCATTACCTGGCTGCTAGAAGAACTCGGCGTGGAATATAAGATCGTTAAATACCAGCGTGATCCGAAAACCCGGCTGGCGCCGCCGGAACTTTTGAAGATCCATCCGCTGGGCAAGGCGCCGGTGATTCGTGATGGCAACGAGGTGATCTTCGAGTCCGGCGCCATCGTCGAATATTTGATCCGCCGTTACGGCAATGGTCGCCTGGCGCCGGCGCAGGATACATCCGATTACAACCGCTACATCGAGCTACTGCATTACGCCGAAGGTTCGGCGATGGTGCCGCTGCTGCTGAAGTTTTATACCAGCCGCCTCGGCGAGGCGGCCGCTCCGCTGGGGCCGCGCATCGACGGCGAAATGCAGAATCATCTGGGCTTTCTCAACGAGCAGCTCGCTTCGCGCGATTTCTTCGTCGGCAACGACCTCACCGGCGCGGACATTCAGCTGATCTTCGTCACGCAGTTCGCCGAACGATTTGCCGGCGAGAAGGCGTTTCCCCATTTGGCTGCTTTCAACCGTCGCATGGCGGCCCGGCCGGCGTATCAGCGCGCGATGGCGAAGGGCGGCGAGTAATCACCTGAGGGGTAACGGCGATATCGTGGAGCGGCCTGCGCATTCCGAGGCCGCGACTTGCTAAGGTAAACACCTGATCCGCCGCGTTCGCAGCGTCCACGATCAGGAGCCCTTGCATGTCGACCGCATCTGATCCTTTGCCCACGCCACCGGCACACTCGCGTGCCATCGCGATCATCGCCAGCGCGACCGTGCTCGGGCTGCTGTATCTGGGCCGGGAAGTGCTGGTGCCGATTACGCTGGCGCTTATCCTGAGCCTGCTGGTTGCGCCGCCGGTGCGCTGGCTGCGCCGGATCGGGCTGGGCCATGCGCCGTCCGTGCTTATTGCGGTGCTGGTACTGGCAACGTTTCTGGTGGGGCTGGCCACCGTGATGGGTTCGCAAGTTGCCCATATGG
>CAIKJM010000253.1 GCA_903827735.1 uncultured Rhodanobacter sp.
CGCGAAAACCAGCAACGACGTAAAGCGCTCAAACATCTTAAAAGCGTGGGTCCTAACCTGTTTCATAAGGGGCAATGCAGGGCACTGGGTGATGCCTACTTCGCCTCAATGTGCCCAGCTGGCATGACTGTCGTAACTACGAATGCCTCTGATCATCTGCCTTTATGTGTAGCACTTGGTAAGCCGTTGGCGTCACCAGATTGATACTATTCAGAAGAAGTGGCTCAGAGCTCCTTATTAGTTAGGTTTTTTGTGCGCGAGAAAACGGGACGGAGGGAGCCAATTTAGTGGCAACGAGAACCGACTTGGTCACTGTTGCACCATCCAGCTTACAAGCCTCTGATTCACCTGCGTAGCGGAAAACAAGCTCGCGAAGGCAAGGTGTTTGGGTCTGCATTGCTCCGGGATCACTGCGAATTATTCGTCACCATATCACCCATGACATTCCCATCTTTGCAACTTCCACCAGCTTGCCCTCTGACAGCAAATCCATCGGGCTCAGTAAAAAAGCACGATGGCGTGAATGTGCCCTTTTCGCATATGTCTGAAACGGGGTCAGGTTCACTTTCAGACAAGCAAGAGGGCCGACGCTAACAAAACTAAACTCAGTGATCGTCGGCGCTATTGAGAATAAGTGCCCACGCCGACCCTCAGACGATGCCCAGACAACCACGACTCGACCTGCCCGGCACGCTTCGCCGGCATCCGACCCACATATCGACCATCCCGCAATAAGTCAAACGACTGTAAATGAGCTTGACCCCATTTATTGTTTCATCCCTAGTACTGCAGTACTGCGTTGACTGGTAAGGCCGAGGTTTTGATCGAATATGGGCTGCGGAACTGACGCTATGCATCGTTTTCGGCTGGAGTATGGCCAGATGTCCATTCTGGAAGCCGCTCATCGTCATGTAGAACGCTCGATAGGAATGTGTTCATTTCAAGAAAGTGCGGCGTTCCATTCGGATGTACTGCGTGATGGAAGGATTGGCGGACCAGATCATCGAACGGGTAGGCGAACACCACTTCTTCGCCCGCATTCCGGCCCCGCCGCACACGGTCCTCGCAAGCCGCTATTGAGCATGAGCGATGCGTGCGGCAGTTGATGGGGCGCGCTGCGTAAAGCGTACATAGGCCCTGTTCGCCCAGCAGCCCACATCGTGAATCAGGTCCGGATTTTCCGAGTGAAGGAAGTCGTTGGGCTATCTCTGCCTTTTCAGGCTCCGTGAGCTCGAGCAGTGCCCTCGCAATAACAGCAGCCTCCTGCACACTCAAAACAATACGCATATGTGTGCAACATGCGATGCATCCGCCATCGTCCGGGCATGCTGGCTTGGGATAACGGTTGCTGCTTAGCTCATTCTTGACGATGGTATCGGCAAGGCTAAACAGGGTATGTATCCCATCCAGCGGATCATCGTTGGACCCGCTGTCTCCATCGGGATTAGTGGCGAGGTGCGCGACTATCCTCTGCGCTCGTTCCTCAAGCAATGGCCTGTATCGACGCATGCCTTCGTCGGATACGCATCGCTCCTCAAGTACTGCATTGACGATTTTGGCTGCGAGTTGATCCGATGCGTCTTTCATCTGCGATGGATAGCCGATCTTTATCTTTTCCATTTTCACACTTGTGGCCAGTTATGGAAAATCGACATTCCTTCGATGCCCCTGTTGCAGGTCAGTAACGCCAATAGGGTGCCAGCAAACGAGACGCCCGGCGATTTCTCACCAGGTGTTTCGTTTGCTGGGTGGATGGGGTAGAAGTCAAAAATGGGGTCAGGTTCATTTACAGCTGTTTGAAATTTCGAGCGCGGTTAGACGGCCGGGCCTTAAATCTCCCTACGTTGGCGGAAATTGAAGCCGGTCGCCTGGCCGGGTGACCAAGCTTCATCGCACGGCGTTTGATCCTTCCATCACCGCCTTTCACTATGATCAACGCACCACCCACCCAGAGAGAATCGTCATGAAAAACCTTCGCGTAGGCATTTTCCTCATCCTCTGCGGCCTTTCTCTGGCGGTTTTGAGTGGCTGCGTAGAGGACGCCAGGACTGGGCTGGTCTGCCCGCCGGGCACGCATCCAGGCCCGCATGGACACAAGTGTTTCCCGGACTGACACTCACCTCGAGTCGATTGAAGCGCCCTTCGCCAGTCATTCGACTTTGGCCAGCGCGGAAACCTTGTCGCTCGCATTTGCTGGATTATTGCGAAACTCAAGAAGGGGTCAAAGATATTTTTTGCTGCTCAAGAAAGTGTTTTCGACCCTTTTTCTTCGCCGCAGTCATGCCGGATTCAAAACCTCGCCGCGACTCAGGCCGCGGAGCTCTCCATTAAGCATTAAGAAAGCGGGTCAGAGCTCCTTGCTCGCTTCAACGGCCGATCGCTGGTCCATGCTGCTGAGGCTGCTGCACTTGCATCGCTTGTTGCACCTGCTGCTGCGCTTGCTGTTGCGACTGATTGACCTGCAGCATCGATTGGGTGTGTTGCTCGATCGGGGTATTCACAGCTTGCGACGTGTCCACCGCACGGGCTACCTGCTGCGTGGGTGATCCGAGTGTTCCTTGGACAGCGAACGCGTTTGCTCCATCGGTGCTCAGCACCACATGATCGACCTTTGTCAGGCCGTTGGCTTTGGCTCCGACCGTGATGCCAGCTGCCAAATTCGAACTGTGCTGATCCGGTGTCCGGCCGAGCTGTGCGTCTAGCCGGTGCACCGCTCCAAGCGACTGTTGAAACAGCATGTAATCCGGATGCGCCGGATGATCGAGGAGCACCGGATAGGCTTTGTGTGCCAAGCCCACGGCACCTTCGATGCCGCGAGTGGCTGCGTTAACGGTGCCGTGATAATCCTCCACGGCTTTGTCTTTGAACACGCCAAGAAATTCACCCGTCTGTTTGACGTCGTTTTTTACGCGGCTGACCATGGCGCCTGTCGCATCCATGGTGGGCTTTTCAGCCTCATACTGGGTGTGCGCAAAATTGCGGGCGCTCATCACTTCTCCGCGGTACTCACCAATCATGTTGGCGTGTTCTTTGGCGAGCGCCTCATTTTGAGGCAGGATGATGGCGTTTCCAGTCACTTCATTGTGGGGCAGAAAATTGCCCATTTTGTGTGCGTCGATTTGAATGCTGCCCAAGATGGGCTCGTTCGGCAGCAGATCATTGAGCAACCGATTGTCGTGATAGCCGGCGGTCTTCAACGCCTGGATATCTTGCGGCACGGCATAGATGCGAACCTGGCCGAAGTGGGGACTGGCAGCGCTGACAAAGTCCGTCGCCCGCACATGATCGATGACCTGATTCCCACCCTCGGGAATGTTCAGGCCGCTCAAGCCCGCCGCGCCGAATGCATTGAACGTTTCGCCTTTCAAGTGATATTTGAAAGCGTTCATTTCCGCCTCCGTGCCACCGAGCGAATGTCCGGTCACCGTAATCGAAGGCGCGTACCCATATTGCTCGGCTTTTTGCGTCGCCTCCGCGATTACTTTTTTGGTGAAAGCGTCAGCGTCGGGACCTTGCGTGTTGACTCCTTGGAACGCCATTGAGACATCAGTTGTCAGCAAATCTTGCTTGAGCTCGCGGCTCATCTCAGTACCGCGATAAGCAATCACCGTCTCGTGAGTGCCTACCCGCTCGTAAGCCGTCGCTTGGAATCCCGTTTTTGGATCGTCTGCATGAGCAATCGGCTGATACAACTTTCCGTTGAGCTCAACTATTTTGTAAGAGAGCACGCGGCCATCGGGAGCTCGCTGATCAACCACGGGATCAACGTACACAGCATCGCTCAGCGCCGCATAGTCAGGGGTGCTGAGTGTCATTGAAAGTGCTCCTTAGCCTCGAGCGTGACCGAGAACGGGTGGTCTTCGGGGCGAAGATGATTGTCGTCCTCGATGCCGGTGTCCACACGTTCGGTACCTGCTTCGGCATAGGAAAGGCCCGAAAAATAAGTGGTCTGAGGTTTTTGCGCGGTGATGTTTTCCCAGGAAATGAACGGCGGCATCGTCAATTTGTTGTGCTGAAGATAAACGGAGACCGCTGTGAGTTTCCAGTGACATATACCTTTTTCGGAATAAGCCTCGTCCTTGATCAGGTCGGCGTAGAACTCACCTTTGTAAGTGTTCTCACCCACTTTTGTGAGTGTGATCGGGACAGTCTTGTCGGGCGGATTGGTCGCACCACTACCAGGCAAAGTTGGTACGCAAAAGCGGTCCGTCACGTCGTATTGCGCAATCGTCTGCATCGAATCAAAAGGCCCAGGCGCATCCTTGATGGTGACCGTCAGCTCATAGCGCTTGGTCGGATGCGGGTTGAACTTGATGACGGGAGGATTCATGGTCGATGAGCCGCAAGCAGAGGTGATGAAGGTGGCCGACAAAATCAGGCACGCTAAGAGTGGTTTCGTCATAGGTGTTTCTCAGACGCGAACGCGCTGAAGGCGCCCACGGTTGGTAGGCGCGAAAGTCCAGGAAGGGTAGCTGTGGCCAGACGCCCAGCGCCTCGTGCCCGCGAGGCTTGCTTGTCTGCGTTTCGCCCATGGGATGGGATCGACGTGATGCATGTCACCATCACCGTGCTCCGTGCGTCGGTATCTCGAGTGTAACCCTATCGCGGGCCGGTAAAAAACCAAGGGCTGCACATCGAGAAATATCCGCAAGCGAAGCGTGCTGAAAGCTAAGGTCCATGGCTGAGGCGAGGTGATCACGGCCATGGTGCTTTTTACCAATAGGCGAGGGAGATAGATCGCAGGTCAGGTATGGGTAGAGGCGTTGCTCGTGCCCGCTTGTGCTCAACGAGCGTAACGCGATGCCTGGCATGCTCCGCGCGACGCGTAGTCCTAGGCCTACAAGCAGCCACTGCGCTCCCTGATACTCGACGCTCTTGCCGTGGCGCAAGCTTCAGTAGCTCCGCGTATTCGGCCTGGAATGAAAGCGTTTGGTAGTGGCGGATGCGGCAACGTCAGAAAGCGCTGACAACCGGGCTAATTCTTTCCGATGCGGGATGCCTCATGCTTGAGATCCGACCAGCACGTAAAGGCTTCATCGTGTTCGATACCGATGAACAGGAACCCATCATGCGATTCGACAATCGGGCCGACGCCACCGACCTGGTGGCGGAGCTGTTGATGGCCGAATCACGTGAACAACTGCAGGCGTGGCAGTCGCCCCAGGAGCGAAAGAAGTTCTATCTCGTGCGCTAGGCGATTTTATCGGTCAGCTTCCAGCTGCTCGTCAATTGGCCTTAGGCGCAGAAAAGCCTTGTCGATATGCCGATTTAGTTCATCCCGACCAAATGGCTTGCGCACAAAGCTGTATCGGCCATAGAGGCCCTCGACGTCCGATTGTTGTTCGGCAGAGAACAGCACGACAGCGACGTTTGGATGAAGCTTGACCGCGAGTTCGGCAACATCAATGCCATTCATTTCTTCGCGAAAAACAACGTCGCAGAGAATCAAGTCTATCCGCAGCTGCTCTTCGATGACTGCAGCAGCGCCCAAAAAGCCGCTCGCCGTGAATATTTGAGCGTCGGCGAGGGCGTCCACGAAAAGCGTCAACGAGTCGAGAACGTCGGGATTGTCTTCCACGACAAGCACATAAAATCTCGGCTTTATGTTCACTCGGTCCGCCCCCGTGTTCTCCTTCACTGAGACTAGTCCTAAATCATCGCCACAGGGGGCTAGCGTTGCAAAGATTGGCGGTCCAAAACGTTCGCGAGGGATTGGATGGTCGTTTACCGCCTGGACCGGGTCTTTGGAGCAACCCTGCGGAGAAGGTAAAAGCAGAGACGCCTGGAAGGTGAAACACGTCATCATGTTTCTTTGCAGTTCATTAGACGGACGTGTACGCAAGTTGCGAGTGACTACCGCCAACAAGTGCCCCAAGCCATGACGCGAGAAAACGATGAGTCGCCCAAGCCCGCGGCCGATGATGACAGCACGGAAGCTATGGGGAGACGGCGTTTCCTGCGTTTTGCCGGAACCGGCGCCCTTGGCGCGGCGCTGAGTTCCCAGGCGATGGGCCAAGGCGCCGCCGGTGTCAGTCTCGGCCCCATACAGGCGCCAACGGAAGCGCCAGACAAGACGCCGGTGCCTGACCATGAAGATCAGCTCGTGGGCTTTGCGATCGTTGGGCTGGGCCATCTGTCACTCAATCAGATTTTGCCCGCATTCGGCAAAAGCAAATCCGCCAAGCCTGTTGCGCTAGTGAGTGGGAACCGTGCAAAGGCGCTCGAAGTGGCGCGAGAGTATGGTATTGCTTCCTCAGCAATTTACGATTATTCGGACTTTGAAAAGCTGCAGAGCAATAAGCAGGTTCAGGTGGTTTATATCGTTCTTCCCAACAGCATGCATGCCGAGTTCACCGTCAGAGCAGCGAAAATAAAAAAGCACGTGCTTTGCGAAAAGCCCATGGCCACCTCGGTTGCCGACTGCGAGCGAATGATCGCTGCGTGTCGCGACGCGCAGCGGCTTTTAATGATCGCTTACCGAAGCCAGTACGAGCCGCTCGACCGCACGGCACTAAAAATGGCGCGTTCCGGAGACTTGGGGAAACTGCGGCAATTCGTTGCGAGTAACGTGCAGAATCAAGGTGACCTGTCGCAGTGGCGTTTAAAAAAAGCGATGGCGGGCGGCGGTGCGATGGTCGATGTCGGCATCTATTGTCTGAACGCCGCGCGATTCCTTTCCGGAGAAGAGCCTTCTTCCGTCCTGGCGACCATGGTGCAGCCGAAGGACGATCCCAGGTTCGCAGAGGTGGAGGAATCGGTAAGCTTCCTGCTTAATTTCCCGAGTGGTCTGACTGCGATTTGTACAAGCGGTTATGGCAGCCATTCGTCGAAATATTTCAGGTTGCAAGGCAGCACGGCGTGGGTGGGCATGGACCCGGCTTTTGAATATGGCGGACTGCGTCTCATGCAAGGCACCTTGAAGGCCGATCGTGAAACGACCACCGAGATTCACTTTGATGCAGCGGATCAATTTGCATTGGAGATGGATCACTTCGCCCATTGCGTGAAGAACAATGTAGTGCCACATACGCCCGGCGAGGAGGGTCTGCAGGATCAAAAGATTGTTGAAGCCATTTACGCGTCGGCAACCAGCGGTCGACGTGTCACTCTCGCACCCGCGTCCGTGCCGCGTGGACCCGATATCACTGAGATGATTTAACCCGCGCGCGTCTGCATTGATGCCGGAGTAGCTGCCGCTCTAGCTGATCGGCGTTTGGAGAGCCGCGAGATATGACGGTAAGCACCGTCCGTAGTCTGGAACGAGGCATCGTAAAATTGCCTGGGCTAGGTCGTTTTTCGAGTGCTTCGTGCCCAGTGACTTACCCGCTCACCCGTGGCGCGCTGCTGACGTTGTCCGATCGAAAGTCGTCGACGGAGGGGAGGATTGATCTAATACTCAACGCGACGGTGCCGGCAATCGGCGCCATCAGCGGGCTTCTTTCTTTCCCGCATCACCTGCACTCTTTCCGTCCTTCGCAATATCCACCTGTTCGCCTTCATAAAGCGAGTCCGGCGGGCTCAGCACAATGCGTGATTGGGCATCGATGCCTTCGGTGATTTCCACCGTGCTGCCGAAGTCTCTTCCGATGGTGACGGGCTGCAGATGGATGTGGTTCTGCGCGTCGACCAGGGCCACGCGCAGACCTTCGCTGCGGAAGAGCAGGGTATTTGCCGGGATGATCACGTTATGCGTGGCGCTGGAAACACCGAGCTTGACGTTGGCGTAGACGCCCGCGACGAGCGACTGGTCGGCGTTGTCCAGGTCGATTTCGGTGCGTAGCGTTCGGCTGTTCGCATCCAGTGCGTCGGCGGTGCGCGCCACCGTGCCGGTGACCGGCTTGTCGCCAAAGCTGCTGACCGACACTTGCACGGGCATGCCCACGTGCACGCTGCCGGCATAAATTTCCGGCACGTTGACGAAGACGCGAAGCTTCGACGTGTCGGCAATCACAAACAGGTTGCTACCGGTGGAGCCGGCGTCGACCAGGGCGCCGACGTCGAGGTTGCGCTGGGTGATGACCCCGTCAAACGGCGCGTTGATGTATTTGAACTGCTCCATGTTTTTCAGGCGGGCGACGTTCGAGCGATCCGCCTCGACGGTGGCGAGGCTGGCGCGCGCCTGCGAGTCGTACTGATCGCCGGTCTGCTTGGCGACCAGTCCGGTCGAGACGAGCTGGTCATAGCGCGTGGCGGTCACCTGCGCGAATTTGGCGTTCGCTTCATCGCTGCGCATCTGCGCCTGACCTTGGCTGAGCTGATTGTCGACGTCCGGCGTATCGAGGTCGGCCAGCCGCTGACCTTTCTTCACCTTAGTGCCGATATCGACGTACCACTTGGCGACGTAGCCGGTGGTGCGCGCGTAGATCTGCGCGTCCTGCCAAGACGATACCGTGCCGGGCAGGCTCACCGATTGATCGCCCGGTGCCGCCTTCGGTGTGAGTACAGCGACCGTTGGTGTAGCGTCGCGGTTGGTTTCATCGGCGAGCTGGTGATGCGCGTGCAGCCGCTCGACGATGCCGTAGACGGCGAGCGCGACGAGTATCAGCGCCAGAATGATAAGCACCAGCCGTGCGCGATGCGTTGAACCCGGCGGCTGGCGAAGTGGTGAGCTGGAATGATCGGGCATGGGTCGGTATCTCAGTCGGCGGCCGCATGC
>CAIKJM010000254.1 GCA_903827735.1 uncultured Rhodanobacter sp.
CTGCGGTGACGTAGCGGTTGTTGCCGATCGCGAAAGCGGTGCCGATCGAGAAATATTTATCGTTGCGCTCCTGGAACGGCAGCAGCTCCAGCGGCAGCGGTTTTTCGTAGGTCAGCGGATCGTTCAGCGGCTTGGCCGCGACCACTTCGAACGTCGCGGCCTGAATCTTCGGCAGCACGGCCGGATCGAGGCTGGCGGCGTGCGCGCCGCCCATGGCGCAGAAACCGATCAGTGCCGCCAGCGCCATCCGCTGAAGCATGAACATCGAAGCGCCTGCGTCGCGCCGAATCACTCGCAAAACGTGCATGAACATCCTTTGCATTGCATCCGCCCTGGCATGAAAGCCGTCGTTGAACTCCCCCGGAATCCTGATCGGCGACGGCCGTTCGCAGATAGTGACATGGCTTATCGGCGCTTGCACTGGTGCTGGCAGGGCCATAAACGGGCGACACGCGACGCTGTATTGAGCGGCCCCGGCGCATCCCCATATATCATCATGTGACCTTATTTTCGCCACCGCACGGACCCTCGCCGATGCGCCTGGATGCTGACCCATTGGACAGCTTCCACCCCGCGGTCGCGGGCTGGTTTCGTCGCGCCTTTGACTCGCCCACGGCGGCGCAGGCGCAGGCGTGGCCGTCGATTCGCGCGGGACGTCATACCCTGGTCGCTGCGCCGACCGGATCGGGCAAGACGCTGACGGCGTTTCTCGCCGCGATCGACGCGCTAGTCTGCGAAGGGGTGGCCCACGGCGGCGTCTTACCCGGCGCTACGCGCGTGCTCTACGTGTCGCCGCTGAAGGCGCTGTCGAACGATATCCAGGTCAACCTGGAGCGGCCGCTGCAGGGCATTCGTGAGGAGCTGGAAAAACTCGGCCTGCCCGACGTGGCGATCCGCACCGCGGTGCGCACCGGCGACACGCCGCAGGCGGAGCGGGCGCTGCTGCGCAAACAGCCGCCGCATATTCTGGTGACCACGCCCGAATCGCTTTACGTGCTGCTGGGCTCGGCTTCCGGTCGCACCATGCTGGGGGGCGTGCAGTCGGTCATCGTCGACGAGATCCACGCCATCGCCGGCAGCAAGCGCGGCTCCCATCTGGCGCTGTCGCTGGAACGGCTGCAGTCGCTGTGCCAGCGGCGACTGCTACGCATCGGCTTGTCGGCGACGCAGAAGCCCATCGACGAGGTCGCCCACTTTTTAGTGGGCGCTCACCGTTCCCCCTCTCCCCTTCGGGGAGAGGGTTGGGGTGAGGGGCCGGAGTCGCGTGAAAGTAACAACGAAGCGAGTAGCCGAGGCAACACTCCCGCGAGCACCCGCCCCTCACCCTGCCATCTCCCCGACGGGGAGAGGGGAAACATTGGCTGCGCGATTGTTGATGTCGGCCACACCCGTCCGCGCGATCTCGCCATCGCCGTGCCGCCGGTGCCGCTGGAAGCGGTGATGTCAAACGATGGCTGGGAGCTGGTCTACAACCAGGTCGCGGCGCTGGTGCAGGCGCACCGCACCACGCTGGTGTTCGTCAACACGCGGCGGATGGCCGAGCGCGCGGCGCGGCATCTGTCCGACCGGCTGGGCAAGGAAACCGTGGCGGCCCATCACGGCAGCCTTTCCAAGGAGCTGCGGCTGGATGCGGAACAGCGGCTCAAGCGCGGCGAGCTGTCCGTGCTGGTGGCCACCGCGTCACTGGAGCTGGGCATCGATATCGGCGACGTCGATCTGGTCTGCCAGCTCGGTTCGCCGCGCTCGATCGCGGCGTTTCTGCAGCGCGCCGGGCGTTCCGGCCACAGCATCAGCGGCACGCCGAAGGCGCGCCTTTTCCCGACCACCCGCGACGACCTGGTCGAATGCACCGCGCTGCTGGACTGCGTGCAGCGCGGCGAGCTCGATGCGCTGATCCTGCCGCCGCAGCCGCTCGACGTGCTGGCGCAGCAGATCATCGCCGAGGTGTCGTGCCAGGAATGGAACGAGGACGCGCTCTACGATCTGGTCCGCCGCGCTTGGCCCTACCGCCTGCTGGAACGCGCCGATTTCGACGCCGTGGTGAAAATGCTGGCCGAGGGTTTCACCACCCGCCAGGGCGCGCGTGCCGCTTACGTCCATCGCGATGCGGTGAATGGCCAGCTGCGCGCGCGGCGCAGCGCGCGGCTCACCGCGCTGATGTCCGGCGGCACCATTCCCGACACGGCCGAGTACAAGGTCGTGCTGGAGCCGCAGGCGATCATCGTCGGCACGGTGAACGAGGATTTCGCGGTCGAGAGCATGGCCGGCGACATCTTCCAGCTCGGCAACACCAGCTACCGCATCCAGCGCGTGGAGCGCGATCGCCTGCGCGTGGAAGACGCGCGCGGCGCGCCGCCGAATATCCCGTTCTGGCTGGGTGAAGCGCCGGGGCGCAGCAGGGAATTATCGTTCGGCGTGTCGCGCCTGCGCGGCGATGTCGAGGCACAGCTCGACGCGGGTGGCGCGCCGGCTGCCCTGAGCTGGCTGAGCGAGCAGCTGCAGTTGAAAGGTGAGGCCGCGCAGCAGCTGGTCGACTATCTCGCGCGCGCCAAGGCCGCGCTCGGCGCGCTGCCGACGCAGTCCACGCTGATCCTGGAACGCTTCTTCGACGAGTCCGGTGGCACCCAGCTGGTGATCCACACGCCGTGGGGCAGCCGCGTCAATCGCGCCTGGGGGCTGGCGTTGCGCAAGCGCTTCTGCCGGCAGTTCAATTTCGAGCTGCAGGCGGCGGCAACCGAGGATGCGATCGTGCTGTCGCTGTCGACCAGCCACAGCTTTCCGCTGGAAGAGGTGGCGCACTACCTGCACTCCAATACCGCCGAGCAGGTGTTGGTCCAGGCTCTGCTCGATGCACCGCTGTTCGGCGCGCGCTGGCGCTGGAACGCGGTGACCGCGATGGCGCTGCCGCGCTTCGCCTCCGGCAAAAAAGTGCCGCCGCCGCTGCAGCGGATGAAGAGCGAGGATCTGCTGGCCTCGGTGTTCCCCGATCAGGTCGCCTGCCTGGAAAACATCGTCGGCGAGCGCGAGGTGCCCGAGCATCCGCTGGTCCGGCAGACCATGCACGACTGCCTGCGTGAGGCCATGGACACTGACGGCTGGCTCGGCGTGCTGCGCGCGATGGAGAGCGGCGCGATTCGCATCGTTGCGCGCGACCTCACCGGACCCAGCCCGCTGGCCGCCGAGGTGCTGAACGCCGCACCCTACGCCTTCCTCGACGACGCGCCGCTGGAAGAGCGCCGCACCCAGGCCGTGCAGTCGCGCCAGTGGAACGGCGCCGACAGCGCCGACGATCTGGGCCGGCTCGACCCGGAAGCCATCGCCGCGGTGCGCGACGAGGCGTGGCCGCAGGTGCGCGATGCGGATGAAATGCACGAGGCGCTGAATGTGCTCGGCTTTGTCTCGGCCGAAGACGTCATCGCCAACACCGGCTGGGACGCGTGGCTGCAGGCACTGGCCAAAGCCCATCGCGCCACGCGGCTGACGCTGGCACCGGACTATCAGGTATGGACCTGCGCCGAAAATCTGCCTCTTTGGCAGGCGCTGCATGCGGGCGCAGCGATGCGGCCGGCCATCGCCGCGCCAGCCGGCCATACGGCGCACGCGTGGAGCCGCGACGATGCGCTGCTCGAACTGGTGCGCCATCGCCTGGGTGGATTGGGCCCGGTCACGGCGCGCGCGCTGGCGCAGTCGCTCGCCGTCGATGTGGGCGAGATCGATCTGGCCCTGACGCGGCTGCAGACCGAGGGCTACGTGATGCAGGGCCGCTTCACGGCGGCCTCGGCCACCGACGATGCCAACGGCCTCGAATGGTGCGAGCGGCACCTGCTGGCACGCATCCACCGCTATACGCTGAGCCGGCTGCGGCGCGAGATCGAGCCGGTCAACCGACGCGAGCTGATGCGCTTTCTGTTCGACTGGCAGCACGTGTCCGCCGCCGCCCGACTCAGCGGACCCGATGCACTGCACGCCACGTTGAGCCAGCTGGAAGGTTTCGAGGCCGCTGCCGGCGCGTGGGAATCGGAAATCCTGCCCGCGCGCGTTGGCGACTATTCGATCAGCTGGCTGGACGACCTGTGCCGTGCCGGACGCATCGGCTGGAGCCGGCTGCGCGCGAGCAGTGGCACGGCCGGTCGCGGCGGCGGCCCGGTACGCAGTACGCCGATCGTGCTCTTGCCACGGCGCAGCATGGCCGTCTGGACGTCCGTCGCCAACGGCGTTGACACGCAGGAAGCGCTGCTTTCATCGCGTGCTCAGGCGGTGGCCGATGCGCTGCAAGCTCAAGGCGCGCTGTTCTTCGACGAGCTGATGAGCGCCACACGACTGCTGCGTACCGAGATGGAAGACGCGCTAGGCGAACTCGTCGCCGCCGGCCGCGTCAGCGCCGACAGCTTTGCCGGCATGCGCGCCCTGCTGCTGCCAGCGGCCAAGCGCGACGCGCACCGGTACCGCCGCATGCGTCGGCACGCGCTCAACGGCATCGAGGATGCAGGGCGCTGGTCGCTAGTGCGCATAAATAGTCTTCTCCCCTCTGGGGAGAAGATGCCCGACAGGGCAGATGAGGGGCGGGTGCTTGCGGGCTCGCCTGCAACAGAGCAGGCTTCGATTCCAACGCGCAGCAAACGTGCTTCCCTCACCTCAATCCTCTCCCCGCCGGGGAGAGGAAGCGATGGCGGCGCTTTTCGCCATGTTGATTCCATGGAAGCGATCGAACACATCGCACGCGCGCTGCTGCGCCGCTACGGCGTGGTGTTCTGGAAGCTGCTGGAGCGCGAGGCGCCGTGGTTGCCGCCGTGGCGCGAATTGCGGCGGGTGTATCAGCGGCTGGAGGCGCGCGGCGAGATTCGCGGCGGCCGTTTCGTCGAAGGCCTGGTCGGCGAGCAGTTCGCCCTGCCCGAGGCGATTGCGCCGCTGCGCGCGGCGCGCAAGCGCGCGGATGCGAATGAACTGGTCTGCCTCAGCGGCTGCGACCCGCTGAATCTGGTCGGCACCGTGCTGGTCGGCGACAAGGTGCCGGCGTTGGCAGGCTCGCGCGTGCTGTACCGCGACGGCATGGCGATCGCCGCGCTGATCGCGGGCAAGGTGACGCCGTTGATCGAGCTGTCCGGTGTGGAACTGCAGCAGGCGCAGCACGCGTTGCTACGGCATGCGCTGCCTCTGACCGACAGTATGGCCGCCCAGCAACAGCAGCAGTAAACGCCCTGCCCAGCCGCCGCGCGACTCAAAGCTTGAGATACCAGCGCCGTCGATCCATCGCGTAAACGATCAGCCACCACATCCCCACGAACGCGAGCGCCCAGGCCAGCGACGCCACATAGGCGCCGACCAGCGGCGTCAACGGATCGGCAAACAAGTGGCGATACAGCGGCTCCTGCCAGCCCAACGCCGGCAGCACGATCTGCATCAGCTCGGAGCCGGCGTAGGCGGCGATCGCGTTGATGCCGAAACGCCGACCCAGCGGCGGCCAGCCGTAGCGATCGATCAGCACGTGGAAAAGCACAAGCGCCAGCGTCGACCAGCCCGCGCACCACAGCACGAACGACGGCGTCCACAGGTTCTTGTTGAGCGGCTGCCACAGCGCCCACAGCGCCCCGAGCAGCAGTGCGCCGACGCCGGCGATCAGCAGCGTTCTTGTGCGCCCCTGGCGCAGACAACAACCTGCGCGCAGGCCGAGCAGCGCGGTCGCCAGCGAGGGCAGCGTGCCCAGCAGACCTTCGGGATCGTGGCCGCGGCCGCTCGCCGGGTCGATCAGATAGACGAAACGGCCAAACACCCCGCTGTCCACGCGGCTGGTGATGTTCACCCACGGCGCCAGCGAACCGCCCCACCACAGCAGCGTGGCGTAGCCGACCAGGAGCAGCGCAATCGCCGCCCACTGCGTGCGCGGCTTGGTATGGATCGCAAACAGCGCCACGCCGGCGAAGCACACGCCGATCCGTTGCAACACGCCGGGGAAGCGCA
>CAIKJM010000255.1 GCA_903827735.1 uncultured Rhodanobacter sp.
GATCTGCAAGGTGTTTCCCGTGGCCGGCTCGGCCTATTCGTACGTGCAGCAGGGTTGGCACCCTTACCTCGGGTTCCTCGCGGGCTGGATGATCCTGGCCGACTACCTGCTGGTTCCGGCCCTGCTTTACGCATTCAGCGCTAGTTGGCTAAGCGGCTTGCTGCCCGGCGTACCCACCTGGGTGTGGGTGCTGGCCTTTGTCGCGTTCAATACCAGCGTCAACGTCGTCGGCATCAAGCTTCAGGCGCAGGCGCACTTCGTCCTGTTGGCGCTGGAGCTGATTGCGCTGGCGATCTTTCTGGTCTTTGCCATCCACTTCGTGTTTTTTGCTGGACACGGCGCCGGCGGCTGGTCGCTCGGGCCTTTCTACCAACCAGAACATCTGGACGGCCGTTTCATCGCCACGGCCACCTCGATTGCGGTGCTGAGTTTTCTCGGCTTCGACGCGATCAGCACCCTGGCCGAGGAGACCAACAACCCGCGCAAAACGGTCGGCAACGCCACGGTTTTGGCGCTGCTGTTGCTCGGGCTGATTTTCATTGCGCAGACCTATGTGGCAGCCCTGGCCCATCCCGATTACCGGACGCTCAATGCCGACCTGGGCTTTTTTGATATTGGACGTGAAGTGGGAGGTCCTTGGCTGTACGTGATGCTGATCATCATCAGCGTCATTGCCACCGGTATCGCCAACGCGCTGTCGGCGCAGCTGGCGATTTCAAGGATTCTCTATTCGATGGGCCGTGACCGCGCATTGCCGGGATCGACCTTTCTCGCGCACATACATCCCCGGCTGAAGACGCCGGTCAACGCCACACTGCTGGTCGCCGCCCTGTCGATCGTGCTGGCCTTGGTGATACCGGAGGAAGTCATTCTCAAGCTAGTCAATTTCGGCGCATTGACCGCCTTCCTGCTGCTCAACCTCACGGTATTTATCTACTTCTATATCAAGCAAAAAAAGTATCGGGCCATTTTCAGCTATCTGGTTTTCCCTGCGCTCGGCCTGCTTATCGTGGGTTTCGTCTGGTCGGGATTCGATCGCACGACGTTTCTTTTTGGCGGCGTCTGGTTACTGGTCGGCATTGTGCTCGGCGCTTTCAAGTACCGAAATTTCAGGTCGTTTGAACCTGCGGCATAACGACTGCGCTAGCTTTTTCGGTAAACGTAAACTCGTCGGCCATAACGACTTCTTCTCGATCCAATCCCGCAGGGCTTTCTTCCTCGTCACGGAAGCGCGCAGCGATCTGCAGGATCTCCGTTTCGATCGCGAAGAAGGCGTCGAGCACGGCCGGATCGAAAGTCGCCTCATTCAGTTCGCGCATCATCGACTTCGCCCGCTCGTGCGGAAAGGGATCCTTATAGCAACGTCGGCTGATCAAGGCGTCGTAGATGTCGGCGACCGCCATAATGCGCCCGGACAGCGGAATGTCCTGACCACGCAATCCGTCTGGATAGCCCGTGCCATCCCATTTTTCGTGATGCGTGGCGGCAATTTCTCCGGCGATCAGAAGAAAATTATCACCTTCGATATGCTCCGCCATGCTGTGAATGATCTTGCGGCCGAACTCCGCGTGCTGGCGCATGATCTTCAGCTCGTCGGGAGTCAGCGGACCGGGCTTGAGCAGGATGTGATCCGGCACGCCGACCTTGCCGATATCGTGCAGCGGCGCCGAGAGAAAAAGGAGATCGATGTATTCCTTGTTCAAGGTCTGCGGGTGCTGACCGGTGCGCTGCAGCCGCTCGGCAATCGCGCGCACGTAATGCTGCGTGCGCTTGATATGCGCCCCGGTCTCCGGATCACGGGTTTCGGCCACGGCAGCCATCGACTCGATGGCGATCTGACGCGCGTTATCCAGCTGTCGCCGCCAGCGTTTTGCGTGGCGCTGGTTGATGGCGAAACGAACGACGAAAGACAGCACCAGCAGCACACCAAGAAGCAATATTGGCGCACTCGTCGGAAGGAAAAGCCCGGTGCGCACAAAAACCCCGGCAACCATCGCCAACATAGCAGCGATACACAACACACAAAGCGTGGCCAGCATCGCCAGACCGCGGCCGGCAACGAACAGAGCGGCAAAAACGAGAGCCAGCAGCAGGCAGAGAAGCAAGGCAGCCTTGCCGCCCCAAGCCGGCATGCGCGCCGACTGATCGTCCAGAATGCTTTGCGCCATCACCGACTGGATTTTCAATCCGGAAAAATCCCGATCCACGGCCGTGGGGTGCACGTCGTGCAGACCGACAGCGGACGAACCGACGAAGACGATCTTGCCGCGCAGATCTTCGGGCGGAACACGACCGCCAAGGACATCAAGCGCAGAAAGACCAGCGTAGCGTTGCGACGGCCCATGGAATCGCAGCAATGCGTCGCCGCGCCGGTCCACCGGAATGCGATGCGAACCGATCTGAATAGCCAGCCCGTCGCCATCCGATTCCACGTGTCCCGAGGCCACGCCCAGCGACCGCATGGTGGCCGCCAGCGCCAGGCTGGGCTGAACGACGCCGTTGTATTCGATCAGCAAGGGCAGCCGTCGCAATACGCCGTCCTCATCCGGACGACTATTGACGAAGCCACTGGTACGCGTTTGCGAGGTGATCGCATCGATGTTTTGCAAGACTCCCGTCGCCCGATCGAGCGACAGCAGATCGAGCCGACCGACGAAGCCAACCCCAGGGCGCAGCGGACCATCGCCACGACTTGCATGGTCGAAATAGAAATAGCGCGCGCCGACGACCTCGTCGCGTGCCATCACCTGACCGAGGTAGCCGTCGTTGTCCAGCAGGCCCGCGGGCACGCCGTTAAAGGAAACATCGATACCGAAGTCGTGCTTGAAGGTTTGCCGGATGTCCGCCAGCGAGGTGCGGTCGGCTTCGGAAAACACGATGTCCATGGCAATCGCTGAAGGATGCTCGGCGGCAATGCGTTCAATCAGCTGTGCGACGCGATAGCGCGGCCAAGGCCACTGCCCCAGGGCAGACAGGCTGACCTCATCGATGTCCACGACCACGGTGCCTGTCGCAGGCGCCCCCGAAGCGGTATGCACCAGCAAGCGGTCCAGCACGAACCGATCCAGGCCGGCGACCGGCGTGAGGTTGAACAGTCCAGTCACGCCGACGGCCAGCGCAATCGACAGCGCGCCCAGCAGCACGAAAATGCCCGAACGACGGGACAATCGGACGTCTGAAGTTATTGACTTCATCACCAAACCACGTCAGAGCACCACGATTTCAGCCCGTCGGTTTCGCGGTTCGCGAACGCCGGGCGCGGTCGGCACCAGCGGCGCCTTGTCGCCGAAGTAGCGCACGTCCATCGGCAGTTTGGGGTCGATCTGCTTCAACAGGTGAGCTACGGCCTGGGCACGTTGTGCTGACAGCGCCATGTTGTGGGCTTCGGTACCCGATGAGTCGGCGTAACCGTAAACGGTGACCTCGGTCGGACTGCGATCGCGCACAGACTGCAACACCTCCGGCAGCTGTTGCTTGGATTCCGGCGTCAGCTCCATGCTGTCGAACAGAAAGTTCAGCGTGAAACTCCGCGGCGGGGTCGGCTGCGCATCAAGCAACGCGCGATGGTCCTTTTCGAACGCCTGGCGATCGTTTGCCCGCGGCGCGCCGGGTGCGGTCGACTGCTCCACCGCCACCGTGTTGAAGGCCTGATCGATGCGCTGCTGGCCCTGCGCATCGGAGACCGTCACGGCGCCGACGTGACCGCTCTGGTCCGGTAGCAGGGTGACCTTAGTCGCGCTGGATGCGCAGCCAGACATCGCGCCCGCCGCTGCTAATACGCCCAGCATCAAAAGCCGAGCACTCATGCGTTGAATCACCATGGCTCAGTTCACTTCGATCAGAAAGCGGGTACCGCGAACGCCGACAGTGGCCTTGGGCGTTTCGACCGATACTGACTGTGGGGACAATTTGCCGATCTTGCCGGACTCGTAGATCGCCGAGCCCTTGCTCAGGTAAAGCGAGAAAGCGAACTTATCGTCCTTCGGCGTAAACACGTAGTTGCGCACGAGAATGTCGGCGCCCGACCCCAAGGTCAGCAGCGTGCCATCGCGAAACACGATGGCGGCCGAGGCACCCGGTGCCGAGACGAGGCGATCGGAAACTTGCAGGGTGCTGCCGCTGGTCGCGTCAAACGTTTGCTGCCCGCGAGTTACCTTAACCACGCCGGTCACGCTTTTGACCAGCGCGGCATGATCCGCGAGCTCGTCTTCGATCACCGGATCGGTAGCCATCGGCGCTGCAGCCGCCTTCTTTTTGACATGACCCGTGGCGTGCGCTGGCATCGCCAGGCCAACGATCCACGCAACGCCCAGCAGGCACAAATAGCGTTTCATTGAATGCTCCCTTCGGCCCGGCCACCATGGCCAGCGCTCCGTCGCGTCGCTAGACGACGCCAAAACTACGTACTGCAACGTGCGGTCGTACCTAGAACCTTTTTTCCAGCTAGGCCAATCGGTTCTCCAACCTTGCGCAGCCCCATCTACCCTTTAACCGGAACCGCAGCGTTCACATTCAAGCTGCCCTATCCGCGTCAGTCACTGCCGCTGCGCGTCGTCACAACGACTTTCTTGCCGCGTCCCGAAACGTAGCAAGCCAATCATGATCATCGCCCGCACGCCGTATTGCCTCACTTCTCTCGGATTAGCCGACATCGCCAAGCCCACGGGCAGAACGTTTGCCTATTCGGCAATGCACGAGCGATGCCAAGCTGCAAGAACCTGCATTAAGGCAGGTGCGGGGGCGAGTCGAGAAGCAAAACCGCCATCCAGGGAAGAAGGATCAAAGGGATGGGACAGTTTTGCTTGAGAAAGCGCTCATCGGCCCTAATCCTTCAGGGCTCCACGACCTCATCCAGCATGCGCCCATGTTCAACAAATTCAGAAACTGGCGCATTCGACGCATCGTCGCTCGGCATCCCATCGCCGAACCGCTCTGGCAGCAGGCGCTCGAGCGCTGCGCGCCGACGCGGCGGCTAGGCGCTTCCGATCAGGCGGCGCTGCGCGTGCTGGCCACGCTGTTCCTGGTACGCAAGTCGGTCGAGCCAGTAAAGGATCTGCCGCTGGATGACGCCGATCTGGTCCTGCTCGCGGCAAATGCCTGCTTGCCCATTCTGAAGCTGGGCATCGACTGGTACGACGGCTGGGGCAGCATCATCGTGTATCCGGACGCCTTCATTCCCCGCCGGCCGAAGGTCGACGCCGCCGGCGTGGTTCATCAGAGCGACACCATGCTGGCCGGTGAAGCCTGGGGGCGAGGCCCGGTGATCCTGTCGTGGTCCGAGGTGCTGCACGGCGGCAAGCGCCCCGGCCACAACGTGATCGTCCACGAGATGGCGCACAAGCTCGACATGCTCAATGGCGACGCCAACGGCTTTCCGCCGTTGCATAAGGGCATGGATCATCACATATGGTCGCGTGTCTTCCTGAGCGCCTGGAATCATCTGAAGGACGAGCATCACCACGGCATACATCTGCCGATCGATCCGTATGCGCTGGAAAGCCCCGCTGAGTTTTTCGCCGTCGCCAGCGAACAGTTTTTCGAAGCGCCGGCAAGCCTGCACGAGCATCTGCCGGACGTCTATCGGCAGCTTGAGCTGTTTTACAAACAGCATCCGCTGTAAACACCGGGCCCGAAAAAATAA
>CAIKJM010000256.1 GCA_903827735.1 uncultured Rhodanobacter sp.
CGTTCACGTACTGCACGTCAGACGCGTTGAGGCCGGCGTCGTTCAACGCGGTCTGCATGCAGCGCGCCGCGCCTTCGCCACCCTCGCTTGGCGCGGTCATGTGGAAGGCATCGCCGCTCATGCCGAAGCCGACCAGCTCGGCGTAGATGCGGGCGCCGCGCGCCTTGGCATGCTCGTATTCTTCCAGCATCAGTACGCCGGCCCCGTCGGACAGCACGAAGCCGTCGCGGTCCTTGTCCCACGGACGGCTGGCCTTGGTCGGCTCGTCATTGCGGGTGGACATGGCCTTGGCTGAGCAGAAGCCCGCCATCGCCGTGCCAGTGGTGGCAAATTCGGTACCGCCAGCAATCATCGCGTCGGCGTCGCCGTACTGAATCATTCGCGCGGCCAGACCGATGTTGTGCGAGCCGGTGGTGCAGGCCGTGACACAGGCGATGTTCGGACCCTTCAGGCCGAACATGATCGACAGCTGGCCGGAAACCATGTTGATGATCGAGCTGGGCACGTAGAACGGGGACACCTTGCGCGGACCTTTGGCGGCCAGATCGAGCGTGGTGGCTTCGATCGTGTAAAGCCCGCCGATACCAGCGCCTACGGCAACACCGATGCGCGGCGCATTGGCCTCGGTGATCTCCAGCCCCGAATCTTTGAGCGCCTGCGTGCCGGCCGCCACACCGTAATGAATGAACGGGTCCATCTTCTTGACGTCTTTCGCCGCCATCCACTGGGCTGGATCAAAGTCGCTGACCTGACCGGCGATGCGGGTGGCGTAGGCAGAGGCATCGAAATGCGTGACCGGGACAATGCCGCTGATCCCTTTGACGACGCGATCCCATGCGCTGGCAAGGTCATTGCCAACCGGGGAAATAATGCCCATGCCAGTGACTACTACACGACGCTTGCTCATGCTGTGTTCCTTGGTAATCCGTCAATCCGCAGTGGTTGGCCAAACGGCGCATCGGCACGAGGCGCTGCCCATAAATACGTCGTCGGCGGCAACGCAGACGCAGCGCGCACCATACGGGGTCGGACGTTACAAAATGCAGAAATGAAAACTGCGCCGGGAGAGGCGCAGTGTTCGATGTGGCCAGATCGGCGAACGGGCAACATGGCTGCCGGGCTCCGATCCGACCCATGTCGGATCGATCAATCCTTGGAGTGGGCCTTGATGTAGTCCACAGCCTGCTGCACGGTGGTGATCTTCTCGGCGTCTTCGTCCGGAATCTCGGTCTCGAACTCTTCCTCGAGTGCCATGACCAGTTCCACCGTATCGAGCGAATCAGCGCCCAGATCATCTACGAACGACGCGTTCGCCGTGACTTCATCTTCCTTTACGCCCAGCTGTTCGATGACGATTTTCTTGACGCGCTCTTCGATGGTGCTCATGTTGCCCATACCTCTCAAGGAGTAGTTGTTTGTTCATACAGGCGAGTGCCTGCACAAGCCCGGCGGCATTGTAGTGGCTTCGCCGTGAAGCCGCCACGATGAACCGGTGATACGTGACGACGACCAACTCGGCCGTCGCGAAAGCGTAATTGTCGCCTAAAACGTGCCCGCTGGCGACCACCTGCCCGATGGCCTCAAGAACGTGTGGCACTTTAGCTGGCCGAGCTGTAAAGGCGCACGTGTAGCCACCTTTCCGTCGACTCTTGGCCCATTGCCCCATTTTGGGCCAGCGAATCGCCGGAAATCTCTCCTCTCGCTTGCGCTTTTTCGACTCGACCGCAAAAGCCCGACAGGCTTCTACGGCATATACATGCCGCCGTTGACATGAAGGGTTTCACCGGTGATGTATGCCGCGGCCGGTGAGGCAAGAAAGCCGACCGCCTTGGCGATATCCGCCACTTCACCGAGCCGCCCCAGCGCGATCTGGCCCAGCAGCGCCTGCTTCGACTCTTCCGGCAGCGCCTTGGTCATGTCGGTATCGATAAAACCGGGTGCCACCACGTTCACCGTGATGCCGCGCGAGCCGATCTCGCGCGCCAGCGATTTTGAGAACGCGATGATGCCGGCCTTGGCTGCCGCGTAGTTGGACTGGCCCGGATTCCCGGTCAGGCCGATCACCGAGGCGATCGAAATGATGCGAC
>CAIKJM010000257.1 GCA_903827735.1 uncultured Rhodanobacter sp.
CGCGTGACGTGCATGTAGTGATACGGCAATGCCGTCACCAGGTTCTTGCCGGCGGCGAGCAATTGCACGATCTCCTCGTCGTTGTTGAAGGTGGCGAGATCGCGCGCGGTATACAGCACCACATCGCAATCGATCGCCAGCATCTCTTCGACATTCGATGACACCTTTACGCCGATTGGATCGATGCCGATGAGTGTGCCGGCATCAATACCGTGCTTGGCAGCGCCGTAGGCGCGCACGCCGACCAGTTCGAACTCCTTCAGCATCGCAATCTCGCGGATGCACACCATCCCGAGTCCGCCCGGCCCCCAAACGACCACACGCATCGGTTTGCTCATGCTGGTCCCACTCCTCGATTATTTAACCGCGTCGTTTTATTGAACCGCGTCGATCCAGACCGGGCGCGATCGGCGAATGACGGATTGCGCAGCGGGGTTCACGGACGCTGCGCTGGATGACGGCAACCTCGTCAGTTCCAATTCGATATCAGGCATTCGCCAGGACAACGTCTTAAAGACGTGCATCCATCAGCGCGTTGCGTCGAATGGCTTTCATCAATAGCGGCGCCATCACCGATAGCCAGATTGCAAACAGCAGCACCGGCAACCAGAAACCGATCAGGCCATTCCAGGCGAACGGTCCGCCCTTGAAAAACACCGCGGCGCCACCGCCGCAGCCGCCCACGCCAATCCAGAAGTTCAGATAGCTCGCCCAGCGCGGAAGCCAGGGCCTCTCACTCTGGTCGATCAGGCCCGATAGACCGATACAGATCAGCTGCAATGTGTACGCCGGGAATACCATCACGAATATCAGCCAACCGGCCTCGTGCACCAGGCGGATCAGGTTGGGATCGAGCTCGGGTCGATAAGTCGCGACGATCCACAGCATGCTGCAGATCGCGAAGAACACCACCAGCAATACGCCGCCTCCAAACTGCATGATCGCCAGCACCGGAAATCGGCCTTCGGCACGTGCCATCTGCGCGGAAATCACTGCGAACCAAGGGAATAGCAAGGTCGAGGAAATCAGGCAGAGGATCTGACCCGCACGAATCTGATTGTGGTGTTCCGAATAGAACATTGCCACGTCGATCGCGCTCATGCTCGGTGGATGCGGCGGCAGATAGCCGGCCAGTTGCCAGAATGCCAGCACGTAGGTGATCAGAAATACCGGGCCAGACCACGCGCAGAGCAATTGGATACGTGTGTTCATCGCTGACACCCCAGAGTGTCGTCCGCCGCGAATTCGCACCTCAGTGGTCCTGATGTGGACGGCAGAAACTCCGCCCGCGCGCCCATGGCGATGACCGCTTTTTTCATGTGGCTCTCCTCCCCCAAGGGTGTGCATGGGGTTTGCAATCCAAACGCACACCATGCCGATGGCATCACCCTGCAAACTAGTGCGCCAGCTTACGACTATGGCGGCGGCGTCACAATCAAAAAAAGAGAACAAAGCCGGCCACGCGAATGAAAGCCATCAACCGGCTCGCGCCACATACGGCCGTCGTCGCGCAGACGGTGAACCCGCACTCACAGCAGGCGACTGTCGCGTCCCTGCCAGTAGGGTTCCTTGATCAGACGCTTCAGCAGCTTTCCAGACTCGTTGCGTGGAAGCTCAGCGACGAAGTCGATCGATCGCGGACATTTGATCGGCGACATTCGCTCGCGACACCAGGCGATCAGTTCCCCTTCCAGCGCCGGATCGCGCTCACCCGGCGCCTTCAGCTGGATCACCGCTTTGACTTCCTCGCCGAACTCCGCGTGCGGAATGCCAATGACGGCGGCATCGGCGACGGCGGCGTGTTCTAACAGCACGTGTTCGATTTCCTGTGGATAGATGTTGACGCCGCCGGAGATGATCATGTGCGCTTGGCGATCGGTCAGATACAAATAGCCTTCAGTATCGAGATAGCCAACATCGCCCAGCGTGGCCCAACCGCCCTCGACATACACCGACTCGGTTTTGCCGGCGTCCTTGTAGTATTCAAAGCGATGGCCATTGCGCATATAGATCGTTCCGGGCGTGAACGCCGGCAGATCCGCACCCTGCGCATCCAGAATGCGGATCTCGCAGCCGGCGGCGGCGCAGCCGACTGAGCCCTTGTGTCGCAGCCAGTCCTGCGAACCGATCGTGGTATGGCCGACTGCTTCGGTGCCGGAGTACATCTCCTCGATCACCGGCCCCCACCATTCGATCATCCGTTCTTTGACCGGGATCGGACAGGGCGCGGCCAGGTGTATTGCATAGCGCATCGATGAAACATCGTAGCGTCGCCGAATATCGGCGGGCAGATTGAGCATGCGGATGAACATGGTCGGCACGAAGACGCCATGCGTCGCGCGATGTTCGTGTATCGCTCGCAATGTCGCCTCGGCGTCGAACTTCTCGAAGCTCAGCGTAGTGCCGCCCATGCGCTGCACACTCAGCATGAAGCGATGCGGCGCGGCGTGATACATCGGTCCGGGATTCACCAGCACCGTGTCCGCGTCGAGCTCGAACAGGCGCCGCAACATTGCCAGACGCCGCGGTGCGACTTCCGGTGGCTCGTCCGGCAGCGCGGTGCGTACGCCTTTCGGGCGTCCTGTCGTCCCGGACGAG
>CAIKJM010000258.1 GCA_903827735.1 uncultured Rhodanobacter sp.
AGGCCATGATGTTCGCCCAACAGCAGCAGAACAACCAGGCGGCGGCCACGGCAGCGGCGTATCAAGCTGCTGCATTCGCACAGCAACAACACTTGCAGCAGCAGCAACAGCATGCTTCTTATCCTCCACAGCAACAATCGCGCTCGTCTCGTCGCGACGACGTGTGTCGCTACTGGCTGGTGGGCCAGTGTCGCCACCAGCACCTGCGCGGCCCCGGCCTGTTTAAGTGCCCGGGCGCACTCGTTCACCGTGGCCCCGGTGGTCATCACGTCATCAAGAATCGCCACGTGCCCCGGTATCGTCACATCGGGTCGTATTGAAAAAGCGCCGCGCACGTTGCGACGCCGGCTGACCGCATCGAGTTCGGTCTGTGCCGGCGTGGCACGCTGGCGCTGCAGCAGATCGTGCCGCATGGGAACGTCCAGCGCTTTGGCCAGCGGCTTGGCCAGTTCCAGCGCCTGGTTATAGCCGCGATGGCGCAGGCGCCCCCGATGCAGCGGCACGGGCACGACCAGATCCGGCAGCGCAACGGCAAGCGGTTCGGCTCGCCATAAGGTGCTCAGCACGCGGCCCGCGGCAAGATCGCGGCCGAACTTGTAACGCGATTCCAGCCGATCCAGCGGCCAGGCGTAGCGAAACGGTGCCCAGGCGGCGTCCCATGGCGGAGGCCGGCGCTGGCATTCACCGCACAGCGCCGCGGGGGCGGCCAGCGGCAGGGCGCAGCGCGCGCAGCAGGACCGATTTCGCGGCAGTTCGGCGATGCATCCGGCACACAAATCGATGCCGCTGACTCCCGGAGCGCCGCAAAGCAGGCATCGCAGCGGCAGCAGCCAGCGCTGCAGCCTTGTGCCGAGGTTCGAAAGCGCTTCCGTGCGCGTGGTCATGGTGCGGGCTCAGCGCTTGAACATCGCCGCGTCGATGATCGACCAGATATGGATGATCCAGCCCATCCAGACGATCCACAGCGCCGCCGCCAGCACGAACATCAGCAGGGCTTTCAGCAGTCGTCCCTGCACCAGCTGGCCGAGGCCGGGGATAAAAAAGCTGCAGATCGCCGCCAGCACGTTACCGCCGCTACCTTGTCCAGAACTCATGTCTATCGCTCCCATTCTTTGAAGATACGATGGTAGCCGCAGCGGCCGCGAAGGGTCACGTCAACTCGACATCAGCCTGCACAGTTGACGGGGAGGCGCTTGGCTCACACACTTCTCGGCTTACTGATGGGAGTTTTCCATGGCCGAAGCTGTGATCCGCCACGACTGGACCCGCGAAGAAGTCACCGCGCTGTTCGCCCTGCCGTTCAACGAGTTGATGCACCGCGCGCAAAGCGTCCACCGCGAGTTCCACGACCCGAACGCGGTGCAGGTGTCGACCCTGCTGTCGATCAAGACCGGCGGTTGCCCGGAAGACTGCGCCTACTGCCCGCAGGCCGCGCGCTACGACACCGGCGTGCAGGCGCAGAAGCTGATGAGCGTGGAGGCGGTGCTGGAGCGCGCCAAGGCGGCCAAGGCCGCCGGTGCCAGCCGCTTCTGCATGGGCGCTGCCTGGCGCAGCCCGAAGGATCGCGACGTGGTCAAGGTC
>CAIKJM010000259.1 GCA_903827735.1 uncultured Rhodanobacter sp.
AAAAAGCCGCCTTTCGGCGGCTTTTTCTATCGATCGTGCAACGAGCTCAACCGCGTGACGAGCGCTTGCGGTCGTTCTCGGTCAGGTGCTTCTTGCGCATGCGGATTTCCTTGGGCGTGACTTCAACCAGCTCGTCGTCGTCGATGAAATCCAGCGCCTGCTCCAGCGTGAACTTGGTGGCCGGGGTCAGCTGAATCGCGTCGTCCTTGCCGGAAGCGCGCATATTCGTCAGCGGCTTGGGCTTGATGGCGTTGACGGTGAGGTCGTTGTCCTTGGCGTGAATGCCGATCAGCTGGCCTTCGTAAACCGAGTCGCCCTCGGCGGCGAACAGCTTGCCGCGCTCCTGCAGCGGTCCGAGCGAGTAGGCGGGGGTGTTGCCAGCGCCGTTGGAGATCATCACGCCGTTCTGGCGTTTGGCGATCGGGGCCGGCGTGTACGGACCGTAATGGTCGAACACGTGGAACAGCAGGCCCGAACCCTGGGTAAGTGTCTTGAACTGGTTCTGGAAACCGATCAAGCCACGCGCCGGGATCATGTATTCCAAACGCACGCGGCCGCGGCCGTCCGACACCATGTTCTTCAGCTCGCCTTTGCGCACGCCCAAACGCTCCATCACGCCGCCCTGGTGGATCTCTTCGATATCCACCACCAGTTGCTCGATCGGCTCCATCTTCTGGCCGTCGATCTCCTTGAGGATGACTTCCGGACGCGACACCGCCAGCTCGTAGCCTTCGCGGCGCATGTTTTCGATCAGCACCGAAAGATGCAGTTCGCCGCGGCCGGAGACCAGGAACTTGTCGGCGTCGGAGCCGTCTTCCACCTTCAGCGCCACGTTGTGCACTTTTTCGCGGTCCAGGCGCTCACGCAGCTGGCGGCTGGTGAGGAACTTGCCGCCGGAGAGATCCTTGTTGCCGACGAACGGCGAGTTGTTGACCTGAAAAGTCATGCTGATCATCGGCTCGTCCACGCTCAGCGGCGGCAGCGCTTCGGGCGTATCCGGCGAGGTCAGCGTGTCGGAAATGGTCAGGTCAGGAATGCCCGAGATGGCGACGATATCGCCGGCTTCGGCGCCGTCCTGCTCGATGCGCTCGAGGCCGAGGAAGCCGAGCACCTGCGCAATCTTGCCCTGGCGCTTCTTGCCTTCGCGATCGATCACGGCAACCTGCATGCCCTTCTTCAGCGCACCGCGCTGCACGCGGCCGATGCCGATCACGCCCACGAAATTGTTGTAGTCGAGCTGGCTGATGCGCATCTGGAACGGGCCGTCCGGATCGACGTCCGGCTTCGGTGCGTGCTGCATGATCGCTTCGTACAGCGGCGTCATGTCGCCTTCGCGCGCGTTCTCGTCCAGCGACGCATAACCGTTGAGCGCCGAGGCATACACGATCGGGAACTCCATCTGCTCGTCGCTGGCGCCGAGCTTTTCAAAGAGGTCCCAGACCTGCTCGACAACCCACTCCGGACGCGAGCCCGGACGGTCGACCTTGTTGATCACCACGATGGGCTTGAAGCCCATGGCGAAGGCCTTCTGCGTCACGAACCGCGTCTGCGGCATCGGGCCGTCCATCGCGTCGACCAGGATCAGCACGGTATCGACCATCGACAGCACGCGCTCGACCTCACCACCGAAGTCCGCGTGTCCCGGTGTGTCGACGATGTTGATGCGGTTCTTGATGCCTTTCTTCTTGTCTTCCCAGGTGATGGCCGTGTTCTTGGCCAGGATCGTGATGCCACGCTCCTTTTCCTGATCGTTCGAATCCATGACGCGCTCGGCCAGAACGGTGCGCTCGTTCAGCGTGCCGGACTGCTTCAAAAGCTGGTCGACGAGGGTGGTCTTGCCGTGATCGACGTGAGCGACGATGGCGATATTGCGCAGGTTTTCGATAGACATAAAAGACTCGGCCGGCGCCGTAGGGGCCGCCTGATGGTTTAAACAGAAGGGTTAACCCGTGGATTATACGGACTTATGTGTCAGCTTGCCTGCGATTTCGCTTGTTTGTTCATTTGACGGCTGTGCAAGTGCGGCGTAGTGCCCGGTCTTAGCCCGGCAGTCCGACTCGAAATCCGCTGATTTGCGTTACCGCCAGGCGTCGTTGCTGGGCCTTTATGGGACCCTTCACACGACTGCGCTATTCTTCCCGCCCCATCGCCGTGCCGGACACGGTGATGCCGTCAAGGAACCCCGAGGATTTTCGATGACCATCAACGTGACATTCAGCACCAACCGCGGCCCGATTCATCTACGTCTGCATGACGACAAGGCGCCGCTGACGGTTGCCAACTTCGTCAACCTGGCCAAGCGCGGCTACTACGACGGCCTCTCATTTCACCGCGTGATCGCCGACTTCATGGTGCAGGGCGGTTGCCCGGAAGGCAGCGGCCGCGGCGGTCCGGGCTACAAGTTCGAAGACGAGTTCAATCCGTCGCTGCGTCATGACAAGCCGGGCGTGCTGTCGATGGCCAACGCCGGTCCGCGCACCAACGGCAGCCAGTTCTTTATCACTCACGGCGCCACGCCGTGGCTGGACGGCAAGCACAGCGTGTTTGGCGAAGTGCTTGGCGCGGACGACCAGAAAGTGGTCGACGCGATTCAGCAGGGCGACATCGTTGAGAAAGTCACGGTAGAAGGTGACGTCGAGGCCGTGCTGGCAGCGCATGCTGACCGCGTCAAGGAGTGGAACGCGGTGCTCGACAAGCGCGCCTGATTCCTCTGTTAGCCGCACTTGAAAGTTAGCCGTACTTGAAAAGCCGCCAGCCTCCCGCCGGCGGCTTTTCCATTGGTGGCTGTTAATGCAGCTCAGGCTGCGGCCAATTATGATCGGCGAGCGACAGGCATCTCTCTCTTCTGAAGGGGTACAAACATGTCATTCCTCAATGATTTGCTGGGTGGTCAGGGTCAGGTGGGTCAGTCCGCGAGCGCGGGCTCACTCATCTCCGTTGCGGGACAGTTGATCGATCGCGCTGGTGGCGTGCAGGGGCTGGTCGCCACACTGCAGCAGAATGGCCTCGGCGGCGCGGTGCAGTCGTGGATTGGCTCCGGCGCCAACCAACCCGTATCGGGTGATGAACTGGGCCAGGCACTGCAGAACG
>CAIKJM010000260.1 GCA_903827735.1 uncultured Rhodanobacter sp.
AGGGCGAGGTGGCGTTCGATATGGCGTTCTGATGCAGATCGATAATGTGTCTTGCTCAGTCCATCGATAACAGCGTACCGACCGACCGGTCCAGGGTGCGTTCCGACTGGGTCGCCGGAAGTTTTTTACCCTTGATGCTCTTGCGGAACGGTGTTCCGCAAGAGCATCGATTGCATCACATGGTGGGCGCTGGCCACTTGAGCTCATACTCGGTCGGCGGCGTGTTGCCCGCGAGGTTGCGCACGAAGTAGTCCCAGCGTCGACGCGTTGCGTATGCCGTCGCCGCACCATAGCCGTGATGCACGTTGGGGATCAGCAGCATGTCGAAATCCTTGTTGGCCTTGATCAGCGCATCGGCCACCAGCAGGGTTTCGTACGGCGGCACGTTGTCGTCCAGCGTACCGTGCACCAGCATCAGGTGACCCTTGAGGTTGGCGGCGTGGCTTTGATTGGCCTGATCGTCGTAATTGCTCTTGCCGTCCGCGCCGACGATCTGCTCTCCCTGATATTTCTCGGCCCAGTCGTCCTCGTAGTTGCGGTTGTCGTGGTTGCCGCTTTCGGACCAGCCGACCTTGAAGAAGTCCGGATAGCGGAACATCGCATCGGTAGACGCGTTGCCGCCGCCGGAGTGGCCCCAGATACCGACGCGATTAAGGTCGATCCACGGATAACGCTTGCCCAGGTCGGTGATGCCGGCGACCTGATCGGGCAGCGTGTTGTCGCCCATATTGGCAAACCAGGTGTCGTGAAAGGACTTCGAACGCCACGGCGTACCCATGCCGTCGATGGCCACCACGATGAAACCCAGTTCGGCCAGCGCCTGATTGTCGCCGTGGCTGGGTAGAAAACTGCGCCCATCCACCGACCCGGTCTGTGGGCCGGGATAGATGTAGTCGACCACCGGGTACTTCTTCGACGGATCGAAATGCGACGGCTTGAACATCATGCCGTATAGGTCCGTCTTACCGTCGCGCGCCTTGACGATGATCGGCACCGGCGGCACCCAGCCGGTGGCTTTCAGGCGCGAGATATCCGCCTTGGCGATGCTGGCAACGGTGTGGCCGTCCTCGGCGCTGCGCAGCACGGTCACCGGCGGCTCGGTCGGCGTCGACCAGGCATCCACGAACAGCTTGTGATCCGGCGAGAGATCGACCGTGTGGTCGGCCGCTTCGGGGGTCAGCAGAGTCGGCTGACCGCCGTCCAGGCTGACCTTCCAGAACTGCTGGTAATACGGATTGACGCCCGGCGTGCGGCCCACGCCACGGAACCATACGGTACGTGTAGCCGGATCGACCTTGAGCATCTCGGTGACATTGCCGTCGCCGGTGGTGATGGCGTGCTTGAGCTTGCCGGTGTCGAGGTCGTATAGGTACAGCTGACCCCAGTCGCTGCGCTCGGAGAACCACACCGCTTCGTGCGTGGCCGGCAGATAAGCCCAGTTGGCCGTACCCAGGCCGCTTTCGTAATACGTCTTGGCGGTTTCGTCGAACACGGTGCGCACCTTGCCGGTGGCCGCATCGGCGATGCGGAACCACTCGTGCTGGTGGTAGCGCGAGGTGGAAACAAAGGCCAGCGTCTTGCTGTCCGGCGCCCACTTCACATCGTCCCAGCCACCGTCCGGACCGCAGCTGACGTCGTCGCACAGGGTCGAGCGGTGCTGGTCCGGGGCGAGCTGCAGGCGCACGGTTTTATGGTTGGGCACGTCGATGATGACGCGCTCGATCATCGTGACATTCTTGTCGCCGACCAGCGGGTACTTCCACGCCAGCAGCTTCGGGTGGCCGACATTGGTGGTGACCAGATACATGTCACCGGTCTTGCGCTGATCCTGCTGGAAGGTCGCGATCTTCTTAGAATCAGGCGACCATTCCAGGATCGCGTTGTCGGTGTGCTTCCAGCCGGCGTTGTCGGTGGCGTAGCCGAAGTTCTCCACGCCATCCGTAGTGAGCTGGGTTTCCTTGCCGCTGGCAACGTCGCGTAGCCACAGGTTCCAGTCGCGGATAAACGCCTCGGATTTCTTGTCTGGCGACAGCACACCCGGCTCGCGGCCGGTGCTCTTGCCAGGTTCCACTGCGGCGCAGGCGCCGCTGTTTTTCATATCGCAAAGATAGTGCTTATCCTTGATAGCAATATCCAGGCGACCGTCTGCCGCCATGCTGTAGTCGCTAATCGGCAGCTTCTTGTCATCGATCGGCTTGCCCTTGACCTTGGCCAGCGCAGCGGCCAGCTTCACCTGATCGAACAGCGGCGTGACCTTGCCGCTGGCCGCATCCATCTGCACGAAATGATCGCCCGCACTGTCGTGGTCGCGATACCAGAAGTGGCTGTCGTCCAGCCAGCTGACTTTCTGCACCGAGTGGTCGACCAACGGCGCCGTGTTGTACCTCATGAATCGCTCGGCCTGCGCGTAGTCGTCAGCGGTCAGCGTTCGGTTCTCGGCGACCACCCCCGACGACACCATGATCAACATCAATGCGCCAGCTCGGCATGACGTGCGGACTATCGAATGCATGCAACCTCCGGATGAAAACGGGACAGGCGGCGAACGATCAGCGATCGCTGCCATTTAATCGTTCGATGCTAGCGCGTTAACCGGCCGACCACCCCTGCCATAGGTCCATGTCGGCGCACATTTGTGCAGTCGCAACAAACTACAATACGAGACACCGTTGAACCATGCCCGGGCCACTCAACCAGCAGGATGTCATGACACAAATCCCCCACGAAGCCCGCCTGATGGAAATGGTTTTTCCCGATCACACGAACCACCTCGGCACGCTGTTCGGCGGCCAGGCGCTGGCATGGATGGACAAGGCCGCATTCATCGTGGCCTCGCGTTATGCGCGGCGCACGGTGGTGACGGCGCGTTCGGAAGAGGTGAACTTTCGCGTGCCGGTGCGCAGCGGTCAGCTGGTCGAGCTGGTGGCCAGCGTGGTCAAGGTCGGGCGCAGCTCGATGACGGTGGAAGTGGAAATGACCGCCGAGGATCCGCTCAGCGGCGACCGCCGGGTTTGCACCACCGGCCGCTTCGTGATGATCGCGCTGGATTCCAACGGCTCGCCAACCGCCATCCCGCCGCTGCCGACCGCAGAATAATCCGGGGCGCTTGACGCGGGCCGCGCGCGACGGCCACGCTGGCGATTCCTTTATCTGCGGAGCGCGGCTATGTCCGAGCCACTGACTATTGTCGGCAGCTACATCTCGCCGTACGTGCGCAAGGTGCTGGTGTTTCTGGAGCTGAAAGGCATCGATTACCGCATCGATCCGATCCCGCCGTTCGTCGGCAACGACGAATTTTCGCAGCTCAGCCCGCTGCGCCGCATTCCAGTCATGCGCGACGGCGATCTGCTGCTCAACGACTCCAGCGTGATCTGCCAGTACCTGGAGGATCGGCGCCCGCAAGTGTCGCTTTATCCGGTGGATATCGCCGACCGCGCGCGGGCGCGCTGGCTGGAGGAATACGCCGACGTGGCGCTTGGCGATGCGATCGCAGGCAAGCTGTTCTATCAGCTCGGCATCAAGCCGAATCTTTTCGGCGAGACAACCAACGAAGACGTGGTTCGACAGGCGCGCGAGGTTGACCTTCCCGCCGCGCTGGATTACCTGGAAACCCAGCTGCCCGCGGAAGGCTTCATTTTCGGCGAACTGTCCATCGCCGATATCAGCATCGCCAGCTTTTTTCGCATGGCGGGCTTCGTGCGCTACACCATCGATGCCACACGTTGGCCGCGCTGCGCCGGCCTGGTGGCGCGCACGCTGGCGCTGCCGGTGTTTGCCAAACTCGCCACGTTCGAGGATCGCGCGCTGCGTACGCCAGTGCCGGAGCAGCGCGCCGTGCTTAAAGCCATGGACGCACCGCTGACCGACACCACCTGCGGCGGCGCGCCGCCGCGGCGAGGCGTGATCGCCATCGACTGACCGCTTGCGCGTCGATTGAAAACCTAACGCAGATCGGCCATCAGCTCGACCAGCCAGTCGACGAACACCCGTACGCGTGGCGACAGCTGACGCTGCGCCGGATACATCACCGATACCGGCATTGGCGGTGGCGGATAGTGTGGCAGTACCTCGAGCAGACGGCCGGCCGCCAGATCGGCCGCCACGTTGTAGCGCGGCAGCTGGATCATGCCGAGGCCGGCGCGGCAGCTGGCCGCGTAGATGTCGCCGGCATTCACCGTCACCGCGCCGGGCACATCGACGATGCGCAGCTCCCCATCCACCATGAAATCCAGCGGCTGCGCGCGGCCGCTGGTCGGCGACCGCCAGACCACCGCCTGATGCGCCGTCAGTTCGTCGAGCGCTTGCGGCATGCCGTGCTGTTCGACGTAGCCCGCGCTGACGCAGGTCACCTGCGACAGCACCGCGAGGCGGCGCGCGATTAGGCCCGAATCGGCCTGTTCGCCGCCGCGCACCACGCAGTCCACGCCTTCATGCACGAGATCGACGTAGCGATCGCTGGCGCCGATATCGAGTTCGAGCAGCGGATAACGTGCGCGAAAGTCCGCCAGCGCCGGCACGATCACCGCCGTACCCAGCGGCCCCGACAGATCGATGCGCAGCGAACCGCGCGGCTGCGCTGCCGTGTGGCTGAAGACCGATTCGGTTTCCTCCAGATCCGCCAGCAGGCGCTGGCATCGGGTGTAGTACGCCTGACCGTCGGGCGTGGTGCGCACGCTGCGCGTGGTGCGAATCAATAGCTGAGTGCCGAGCCGTGCCTCGAGCTGACGCAAGGCGTGGCTGACCGTGGCGCGGGGAATGCCCAGCTCATCGCCCGCACGCGAGAAGCTGCCCAGGTCAACGATGCGGGTGAACACGCGCATGGTGTCGAAACGATCCATCGCCGCCTCATTGTTGATTTTGGTTGGATAGAGATGCCAATTTACCCGCCTTTATCCAATGGATGCTACTGAGGACAATGCTTCGAGATCCGTGGTCGCGCGGGCGATCAGGCTCCACGCACCTTCCACGGCCAACACCCTCCCCCATCCAAGGACATCACCATGCAAAAGCGCACTCTCGGCAAAGATATCGGCGGAAAAGCGGCACCCAAGGTTTCCGCCCTCGGCCTCGGCTGCATGGGCATGAGCGATTTCTACAGTGGCCGCGACGATGTCGAATCCATCGCCACGATCCAGCACGCGCTCGACCGCGGCCTCAACCTGCTCGACACCGCCGACATGTACGGCCCGTTTCTCAACGAGGAACTGGTCGGCAAGGCGATCAAGGGCCGTCGCGACGACGCCTTCATCGCAACCAAGTTCGGCATCGTGCGCGACCCGAACGACCCGAGCAAGCGCGGCGTCAGCGGCCACCCCGACTATGTGCGCAAGGCCTGCGAGGGAAGCCTGAAGCGGCTGGGTGTGGACACCATCGACCTGTACTACCAGCACCGCGTCGACACCAGCGTGCCGATCGAAGACACCGTGGGCGCCATGGCCGAACTGGTCAGCGCGGGCAAGGTGCGTTTCCTCGGCCTCTCTGAAGCCTCCGGCGCGACGATCGAGCGCGCCTACGCGGTGCACCCGATCACCGCGCTGCAGAGTGAGTTTTCGCTGTGGACGCGCGACCCGCAGAGCAACGGCATGCTCGACGCCTGCCGCAAGCTCGGCGTCAGCCTGGTGGCGTATTCCCCGCTCGGCCGCGGCTTTCTCACCGGCGCGATCCGCTCGCCGGACGACTTCGAGGCCGACGACTATCGCCGCCACAACCCGCGCTTCCAGGGCGACAACTTCAGGCACAACCTGGAGCTGGTCGATCAGGTGCAGAAGCTCGCCAACGACAAGGGCTGTACGCCGGCGCAGCTGGCGCTGGCCTGGGTATTGGCGCAGGGCGACGACATCGTGGCGATTCCGGGCACCAAGCGTCGCTCGCGTCTGGACGAAAACCTCGGCGCGCTCGACGTGACGCTCAGCCCAGCAGAACTGAAAGCGATCGAGGCGGCGTTCCCGCCCGATGCCGCGGTCGGCACGCGCTATGCCGAATCGATGATGCACATGGTCAACGTGTAATCATCATCGATCGCTTGGGTTTGCCGGCGCCGCCGTCCATCGGTTGCCGCCGGCAAAGCCGTTAAACTGGGCGGCATGAACACGCCCGAACAGTCCCAGCTCGGCCAGAGAACCGTCTACGCCGACCGCTACGACCCCAGCCTGCTGTTTCCGATACCGCGCGCCGAGAAGCGTGCGGAAATCGGCGTGGGCGACCCGATGCCGTTTCATGGCGTCGATATCTGGAATGCCTACGAACTCTCGTGGCTCGACGCGCGGGGCAAGCCGGTCGTGGCGATAGCCGAGTTCCGCGTGCCGGCGACATCGGCCAACATCATCGAGTCGAAGTCGTTCAAGCTGTATTTGAACGGCTTTGCGCAGGAGCGCGTGGCCGATGCGGCAACGCTTGTGGCGACCCTGACGCGCGATCTTTCGCACGCGGCCGGCGCGGATATCGCGGTGCTGCTCAGCGATGCGACCGCCGAAAAACACAGCGTGGTCGATCTGGACGGCCATCTGCTCGACGATCAGCGCATCGACATCGATCACTACGGCCCGCCTGAAGCCGGTTTTCTACAGGTCGACGCCGACGCTGCCACGGTAGAAGAGACCGTGGTCTCGCATCTGCTGCGCTCGAATTGCCCGGTCACCGGCCAGCCGGATTGGGGCAGCGTGCAGATCGCCTATCGCGGCTCGCCGATCGATCACGCCGGCCTGCTTCGCTATCTGGTCTCGTTCCGCAATCACAACGAGTTCCACGAGCAGTGCGTGGAGCGCATCTATGTGGATGTCATGGCACGCTGCGCGCCCGATCGGCTCAATGTCTACGCGCGCTATACCCGGCGCGGCGGCCTGGATATCAACCCGTTTCGCAGCAGCGTGCCGGCCAGCCCGGCAAATTCACGCGGCGCCCGCCAATAGAACCGTATGTTTCGGTAATCGGCGCTTCATATCGAGGCCGGTAATCTCGCGTGCTGCGCCAAATAGCTCGTCTGGACTGGCAGCACTGGGCAAGTCACCATGGCCCGCTAGTCATCACGTTATCAACCCTGGAGCCTTACCATGTCATGTTCACCGCGTTCCGCCACGCTGATCAGCGCCACATTCGCCAGCATGCTCCTGCTCAGCGCCTGCGGTAAAAGCGAAGCGCCTGCGCCGGCTCCGGCCGCCGCCAGCACCGCGGCACCAGCACCAGCACCGGCGCCCGCGCCGGCAAGCACGTCGGTCAAGCCGGCTGCCGCCAGTACAGCCGCACCCGCGGCTGCGGCCACGCCGGCAGCAGCAGCTCCTGAGGCGGCGCCCGCAGCCGCCAGCGCGCCGCTGAGATTCTCCAAGCTCACCCTCGGCAACGCGGTCAACAACGACCACCAG